>NCBI01000032.1 GCA_002255365.1 Chromatiales bacterium 21-64-14 | reverse complement strand
ACGGGTGACGACCAGGCCGGGGTGGCCGGGTCGAAGGAGTTCCCCGAGGGGTCGACCCCGGTCCGGAGCGGGTTCTGGTCGTACGACGTCCAGTCCGACGGTGTCACCACCGACCGGCTCCCCGGCGCCGCAGGTCCGGCCGTCGCTGCTCCGGCGGGCGACGGGGCGAAGCCGGCCCCCAGCCAGTTCCTTCTTGGCCAGGAACACGCCATGCAGCAATGTATTCACATCCAGCCCGAGCAGTACCTCGGCAAGCTTCCGCAGATCAACAATACCTTCCTGCATGTCGGCCAGTTCATTCTTGAGCTGGTTGAAAACGGTCTTATCCTGACCCTCCAGGATGTACGGCGAATTGATGCGATGCGCTTCCAACACCGAGTTGGTCAGCGGCTTGCCACCTTTGTCGTTCACCTTTATGACGGACAGGCCCTTGAGCGGCTCCACCCAGTCGTCGGCCACCTTGTCCCAGCACACGGCCTCCATGCGGTTCGCCATGCTCTGGGCGGATTCCACCAGCAGCATGGGCGTGCCGTCAGGGCCTTCGAACTGCGCGGCGCCGATTTCGGGAAACCCAGTCGGCTGAAAGCGCGTCCCCTGCAGCGGCTTCAGCTTGGCGCGGAGTAACAGGCGGGGGGTGTTGGCGAGGGCAGAAAGCTCGAGGCTCATAATATATCTCCTTGGTGATTCGGTATCAGGCGGTTTCAATTTCGCGTCGCACAGATGCCAGCGCGTTGCGCGCGAGCGCGGCGGTGGCGCTGTAACGCAGCGGAATCAGCAAAGCGGCGCTCCCCCGCAACGGGGAAAAACTGTGCTCTGCGGGCAGAGCATCAAGGCTGACGATGGGGGCGAGCCCCGAAGCGCGTAGCCGCCGCCACGCGGTCTGCACCGCGCGATTGCCGTGGTTGCCCGCGGCGAGCTGCGCCAACATGCCGGCAGGCACATTCAGGTGCATGTTTTCGGGCAGTAAACCCAGCGACCGCAAGGTGCGGTCCGGTGTCAAGCTCAGTTTCAGCAGGGCGAACGCCGCAGGAACGACGCCCGTACCGGCCCCGCCCTCAAGATCCCGCGGGATCTCACAGAGCGAAAGTCCTGGTAGCAGTGCCGCAATGCGTTCATCCATGGCGTCATCGCGCAGGAAGGCGTTGACGTCGTCCAGCGTAACGCCGGCGGCACTGTCCAACGGCTTGTCCCGCATCTCCAGCTTTTCCGAAAACCTCAAACGGCGTTCCAGCAAGGCACGCAGGGTGTCGATCAGCCGGCCTTTCTGTCCGGTATAGAGGCGGGCCTTTTCCTTGGCATCCGGAGTCATCCATTCGTTGTACTTGCGCTCCACCTGGAAAAGTTGCGCACGCAGCGGCAAGGGCTCTTCACCGACGCCACGGAGACCGGCCAGCGCCTTGGCGATGCGGAAAGCGGGGGTGCCATCGTCGGCGGCTACGACCCATTGATCGGAAAGCCTGGGAATAGGTCGCACGTCGTTATGTGCTTTAGGACTATTCGAAAGCGCGAACTGGATTTGCCCCAGTAGAACCAGCAGCGATTGCGCCTCAGCCTTGCTCGGCTGGCGTCCCGAAAGACCGAAAAACCTGTCTTCCAGGCGTTTTCGCAACACCAGAAAACGGTTCGCGATGTTGTCGCCACGGGCTAATTGACGGAAGCGGTCCAACCAGTGATTGCGGTCCAGATCATCCAGCCAGCGCGATGGTGGTTCGTCACTGACTTCCACGCACGATAAGGGGGTCGCCAAGTATGCCTTGCCGGAACGCATCAACAGACCGAAGCGCTGAAAACTTCTGATTCCGCGATATCCACCGAAATGCTGCACAGCACGGACGAAATCGAGGGCGTCACGCGCCGGTCTCTTACCCAACGCGACACGACCTTCGGCCATCAGTGCGCGTATTTCAGCATAGGTGGCAGGCTGCGACCAGAGAGGCATCCACAACTCGCCGCGCGCGTTGGCCGTATCGCCTTCACCCAGGGTTCCGGATCCAGCACCCACAGCGCGTACCGTGAACGGATAGCTCAACACACCAGCCGGATCGTCAGCATTACGGCGTACTGCGGCAGCCGCGAAAGACAGGGCCCCTTCGATCATCAACACAAAGTCCCACGGATTGATAGCCGCATCGGCCTCGAAGCCAACACCGGCATTGGGACCGCCTGCCTGGCCTGGAGAAAACTGTCCGATGGCGTTCTTGATGAGCACAGGAGCAGTTTCAGCGAACAAAGCCGTTGCCAGCCAATGGCTGGATTCTTCCCGTGCCGCTCCCTGCTCCGAAGGCAGAACATCTGTCAGGCGTTGCATAAAGTTATTGGTGAAGTCAAGCCGCCCATCGTTGCCACCAGTTCCCAGCAGCGGTGGGTATGCGGGTGAGTCATCGGAGAGCAACACCGATGCATCGAACCAGCACAATGCATCATCTGGGAGCTGACTGCGGATGCGAGCCAGCAGCACGGCCTTTTCATCGCCTTTGGGGCTGGCACTCCGATCGAAGCCAGCCAACGCACGGTCCACGACATCAAGACACGATTGATAGTTCTTGTAACGCGGCTCTGGCGTTTTCCGAATAACTTCCAGCGCGGTTTTATTATCCTTTTCATAAAACCCGCTGCCACCGTTCCATGGTGCCATGATGGGAGTTGGATTATAGTCGTACAGGAAGAACCGTTCGATGGCTCCGCGATCCAACGCGGTGCGCAGCACGAAGCGATCGTCGCGCCAGAAGCCGCGCGCCTGCGGATCACTGACCGACAGCAGGCGCAACACGCCGAGGGCCTTGAGATAGTTCGCCAGTGGCGTAGGTGTGCAGCCGTCGAGCACGATGTCGTTACGAGAGCTTTCGGTTTCGTAACTGGCCGGTGGTTCATGTACGCCACGGGCTGCACCGGGTCGGGGGGCTTGCCGTGGCATGGCTTGCAGGCGTTCGGACAGCTCCGTCAGTTGGTCCAGCGCTTCCAGACGCTGGCGCACCGTCATGCGTTGCGCCTGCCGGAGCTGGTCGCGGCGGCTGCCGTCAAATGTGGTCCTGCTCCAGTCGACGGGGCGTTGGTTGTCACTCATCGGGATTCTCCTGCAGCCACTTGAGGTGCTGGATGTCGTCCAGGTCGCGTGGGCGTCCGGCCGTCTGTTTCATGCGGATGAGGGTGGGGATGGTCACGAAGCGCACGTGGATACCCGGCAACAGTTCGCCACGCATGGCGACCTCGTACTCATTTGCGAAATCGAACGGTTCGTAAACGAATACATCTACTGAAGTGCCGGGGAAGCCGTCGCTTTGAAAATTGAGCACCTGCATGCCCTTTTCTTCCCGCCAGAGTTGGCGCTGCTCAGATCGTGCAAACGCGTCCGCGTCGATCGGCACGGTCGGGCGGTAACCGATCCCCGCCAGGGCGTGGAACGCCTGATGGATATTTCCGGCGTCCAGCGCGATCACCAGATCAATATCCAGGGTAAGGCGGACATAGCCATGCGCGTTGACGGCAAGGCCACCGGCCACGAGGTAGCGCACGCACGCGGCGTCCAGTGCGTTTGCGACGGCGTCGAAGGCGGCAAGCTTCATGGCTGCTGCTCTTCGGCCGAAGCGCGCCAGTCGGCCAAACGCACCAGGGTTTCCAGCCATGCCAACTGGAACGGGCCGTAGTAATCCAGCAGCTTCAGGGTGCGTTCGGTCCATGACGGGCCCTGTTCGCCCTCGCCGATCTCCATCAACGCCAATTTGAGCGTGGTCTCGCGGCTGTGCTCGCCGTCGAAGTTGAGATCCGGCAAGGTGTCGCCTTCCCAGACACCGCGGGCGAAGCGCTTGACGCCCTCGTCCGTCTCTTCTGTGGGCATAGCGCGCAGGCTCATGCGGACCTTGCCATGGTGAGCAGCAATCAGATAGGCAATGGGGTCGGCGTCAACCTCGCCGTCATGCTGATCGAGCCACGCGAGCATGGAGGCAAGCTCGTGACGGAAAAACTTGCGTTCGTGGCGCATCCGGCCGGGACAGTCAGACTTAGCGAGTAGGGCTTCGGCGACTGCTTCCTTGCCCTTGCAGCGATACATTGACGCTTGGAACACCGGGTGCGCCTTGCCGAGGTCGTGCCAACGTCCGGCGCGGACAACAAGGCCGCTGTGCGCCGTCTCGCCCACCTTCGCGCACAGGTCGGCGGCGTGCCGGGCGACATGGCCGAGGTGTTCGGACAACACCACGGCCTTCGGCTGCTGTGATCGCCAGTCCTCGCCGTAAGCGTCTTGCGGCGAAGGTGTCTCCGCCGACAAGGCTGGGACAGGCGGCTTCCTGATGGTGGCGTCAAAGCCGATTGCCTCGTCGTAACCGCCGTCGGCAGCGCGGAGCAACAACGTCACGCCTGGGCGCGGATCGCGTTCCAGCTTGACCCAACGCTCATCGAGCGCATCCCAGCGCCAAAGCATGGTGTCCTTGCGCTTGGCGAAATCTCTCGCCTGCCCGATGGATACGGGGCACAGCTCTCGGCGATCCGGCCTTCCCTGAAGGTCGGGGATATTGGGATCGTCCTTGAAGTCGCGCCAGAACACCTGCACGCCTGGCGTGCCGCTGTCGCGGATGTAGTCGGACACATCCACGTCGAAACCGGACAGATCGGGGTCGGTATTGAACAGATCGAGCAGATCCTTGCGGCGCAGGACGGCGGTAAGCGGGCGCGCCGTATCGGTTGACGGAAGGCTTTGCGGGGCGGCGCTGCCCAGCCCGTTCAGCTTGGCGCGTGAGAAGGACAGTGCTTCAGTGTCGTAGGGAAGCGTCAGGTCCTTATCATCCTCGATATCCACCCAGAGGATGCGCGCACCGCCGTGATTGTGTTCGCCGTAACGATTGCAGCGGCCAAAACGCTGCACCATAGAAGACCAAGGCGCCAGTTCGGTCACTAGCACGCGGGATGAGACGTCCACCCCCGCCTCGATGGCCTGGGTGGCGATGACGATGCGGTCGGCAGCGGATTCCTCCCGCAAACGCCAGGTCTGTTTGGCGCGCTCGGCCGCGCGGAACCGCCCGTGAATCAGCAAATCCCCGTGCGTCGGGCGACGCTCACGGATCAGACGGTACAGCCCTTGTGCGCGGTCTACGCGGTTCAGGATCACCAGTGTCTGTGTCGAGGGGTCGTGGGCCTGAAGAATCTCAGCGCGTAGCGCCTGCAGATAGGTATCCAGGCCCTTCTTGTTGCCGGCGTCCTTGCCCAAACGGAGTGGGGCGGTAGAGACGTGCTTGACGGCTTCGAGTCTCTCGCCGGCACGCTTGCGATCGTCTTCGTCAATGGTCAGCGAACGCAGTGAGTCCATGTAAGGCTTCAAGTCCACCGTGGCCAACCATTGCGGATTGAGCGTGGCGGACAGCCAAAGGGAACGGCTGTTTCTGGCGAGAGGAAAGCTGCGGCGAAAGGCCTCCAGTTGCGTCGAGGTCGCCAACCCCGCGCCCATCAACTGCACCTCGTCGAATACCCACAGGCAGTCATTGTGCAGAAGGGAGAAATGCACCGGCCACTGATAACGGCTCATGCCATAGCCGCGCATCAATGCCCGTGACAACAGCATGTCCTGGGTGCCGATCAGGATCATGTCCTCCTCGGGATATTCGACCCAGGTTTTCAGGTCGTTGGCACCACCCATCAAGACATGAACGGAGACCTTGCCATCGCCAGCCGCACCATCGACGCCCAGCGTCCCAAGGGAGTCGCGGATGGTACGCTCAGTCTGCTCTACCAGCACCCGCATAGGCAGGCACCAGACGAGACGGCGTGGAGTGGCGGCATCCGACGCCACGGTTCGCCCGCCTTGCCGCCAGCCGCGTTTGTACAGCCAAGCCAGCGTAACCGCTGCCGTCTTGCCCATGCCGGTCGGGATGTTCACCATTTCCGGCCAGTCCGACTCGGCTAGCTTGACCTGGTAAGGGAAGGGGCTCTTCCCTTCGGTGACGGTCGTAAAAAACTCTTGATATTCCATGAATTGCTCTCGTATGCGCGAATTAGGGCGGGGGCAGGCGCTGGAAAGATTCCATTCGATTAGGTGTTCAGGTCGCCACGCGAGCGATATACCGCACCCGCTTCCACGGGTTGGGATCGCTCCTCAACCCCACCATACGGGCCTCAATCCGTCGGCCGTGGTCCGGCAGGTACGCCGCTGCCGCATTCTCGATGCGGGGCCCGTAGGATCGATCTGTGCTGCATGCTGCCCTCCCCGATCTGGTGCTGCGCTGCGTTTTCCCATCTTGTACCACTGGCGGTGGCTCAGGGATTGAGCCTGCGGCCAATTTCCCCGCCGCCGGGGCCCCGGTCCCCCGTTTCCTATGAAGCATCCCCGGCGGCCTTTATGGCACTCCCCCCGGGAGTGGATTGATACTGCGCTGACGCCTCGTGCAGCCGCTCGGCCACGAGCACCCGCAGCGGCTCGGGGGCGACCACCTCGACATCGGGGCCGTATTTGAGGATATCCAGCAGCAGTTCGCGCGGGTCGGAGTACGGGATCTGCAACTCGTAGGTCTCCCCGAGCCACTGGCCAACCTGGTCGGGGTGCCAGCGCTCGTCGGCGACCCAGCGGGCGCGTTCGGGAGTGAAGCGCAGCACGGCCCAATTCGTCGCCTCTCCGGTAAAAATTCCGAAGCTCGCGCGCAGGTGGCGGTCCAGGGCAGTAGCGTCGGCAGGACGGACGGCACCGCCGGTATCGGCGGCTTCCAAGATCCGGTCTAGCGAAAACGTGCGCAGGGCCCGGGCCCGTTCGCACCAAGCCGACACGTACCAGTTGTCCCGGTAATGCAAGAGCCGATAGGGATGGATGCGCCGGGCGCTGACGACGGCGCGCTCGCGACCGTGGTAGCGGATTTCCAGGGCGCGGCCGTCGAGCACCGCGGCCGAAACGCGCCCGAAGATCGCGTCGTCCACGTTCCGGCTGGCGACGGGCTGGATCACGACACGCGAGGTGACGGTTTCGGCGGTATGACCGCCCGCCTCTAACAGCTTCCGAATACGAACCTTCAATGGTCCGATATAGGGGCCCAGCAATCCGGGTTGCACGGCTTCGAGGAGTTGTTCGCTTGCCAGCAGCGCGTAGAGTTCGCTGTCGTTGAACCACAAACCGGGAAGCTGAAACTCCGGGGCGTTGGGATCGTAGTGATGGCCGTTATGCTCGCGGTCGTAGATGACCGGGGCCCCCATAAAGTCGCGCAGATAGGCGATATCGCGCACCACGGTCGCCCGGGAGGACCCGAGCCGATTGATCAACGCCGTCATCGCGACCGGGCGTTTCCCCGAGAGCGCGGCATGGAGCTTGTAGATACGCTCGGCGCGGTTCATGCTGCCGATCCCGCGTGTAATTGTTTTTTATCGAAGGCGCCGAAACTGTACGCTCGTATCCCAATATAGCACACGGTACGTAACGTTATTGTCGTCTGTAGGGGTGGGCTATTCCGGTGGCTCGGTTGCGGTGGTCGGCCCTACGGGTTTCGGGTGGCCAGGTCGATGCCCTCCCGGGCCACGTCAACCATGCGGCGGATCTCCTCGTCGGTGACGATGTAGGGCGGCATGAAATAGACGACGTTGCCCAGAGGACGCAGCAGCACACCGCGTTCCAGGCCATGGCGGTACACGGTTAGCCCGCGCCGCTCCTGCCACGGATAGGGCTCGCGCCGCGCCTTGTCCCGGATCATCTCGATGGCGAGGATCATGCCGGTCTGGCGCACCTCCGCCACGTGGGGATGGTCGGCAAGGTCGGCGGTCAGCGCCGCCATCAAGTCCGCCCGCCGGCGGTTGGTCTCCAGCACCGGCGCCTGCTCGAACAATTCCAGCGTCGCCAAGGCCGCCCGGCATCCCAAGGGATTGCCGGTGTAGCTATGGGAATGCAGGAACGCCCGCAACCGATCGTAGTCGTCATAGAATGCCTGGTAGATCGCATCCGTGGTCAGTACCACGGACAGCGGCAGATAGCCGCCGGTCAGCCCCTTGGACAGGCACAAATAGTCGGGCCGGATGGCGGCCTGCTCGCAGGCGAACATCGTACCGGTACGCCCGAAACCCACGGCGATTTCGTCCGCGATCAAATGCACGCCGTGGCGGTCGCACGCCTCGCGCAGCAGGTGCAGGTAGACCGGGTGATACATGCGCATGTGGCCGGCGCATTGCACCAGGGGCTCTACGATCACCGCGCACACGGATTCGCCATAGCGTTCCAGCGCAGACTCCATATGCTGAAACATCTCCCGCGAACGGTTCTCCCAGGACTGCCCCGGCTCGCGGTGGAAACCATCGGGCGAGGGCACCGGGATCGACTCCAGCAGCAGCGGCCGGTAGGTCTCCTTGTATAAGGGCACCCCGCCGACCGCCAACGCCCCCAGGGTTTCCCCGTGGTAACTGTTGGTCAGGGTAATGAACCGGGTCTTGTCGGCGCGACCCAGGTTACGCCAATAGTGGAAGCTCATCTTGAGCGCCACTTCCACCGCCGAGGATCCGTTGTCGGCGTAGAAACAGCGTGCGAGGCCCGGCGGTGCGATGCGCACCAAGCGTTCCGAGAGGGCGACTACCGGCTCGTGGCTGAAACCGGCAAGCAACACATGGTCAAGCGTGTCCAACTGTTCATGAAGCGCGGCGTTGATGTGGGGATGGCAGTGGCCGAACAGGTTGACCCACCAGGAACTGACAGCGTCCAGATAACGCTTGCCGTCGAAGTCCTCCAGATAGGCGCCCTGGGCGCGGCGGATCGGGATCGGAGGGAGGCCCTCGTGATCCTTCATCTGGGTGCACGGGTGCCACAACACCGATAGGTCGCGGCGGATGAGTTCGCGGTTATCCATGCCGGACCCTGCGATAGTCGGTGTCGGTGAATACGCCGCCGGGTGCGGCGGTCCTGCCGCGGGTCGGGTCAGCCCGGCCGTGAACCGCGGTCCGAGCCGGGGCCCGTGGAACCCGGCCCACGCCCGCCGAGGCCCAGGTTGTCCCAGATGGCGAGGCTCGGGACCGCTTGGTTGAGGGTGTAGAAATGCAGCCCCGGGGCGCCCGCCTCCAGCAGCCGCCGGCACAGCTCCGTGACCACCTCGACGCCGAAGGCACGGATCGACTCTTTATCCTCGCCGAAATCCTCCAACCGTTTGCGGATCCAGCGCGGAATCTCCGCCCCGCAGGCGTCGGAGAAGCGCGCGAGCTGGACATGGTTGGTGATGGGCATGATGCCGGGCACGATGGGCAGGTCTATGCCCAATCGCTCGCACTCATCTACAAAACGAAAATAGGCGTCCGCGTTGTAGAAATACTGGGTGATTGCACTATTGGCGCCCGCCTCCACCTTGCGTTTGAAGTTCAGCAAGTCGGCGCGTGCGCCGCGGGATTGGGGGTGCGCCTCGGGATAGGCCGCCACCTCGATAAAAAAGTGATCGGCGGTCTCCCGGCGGATGAACGCGACCAGGTCCGCCGCATAGCGTAGCTCCCGCGACCCGGCGCTGCCGCTGCCGGAGGGGAGGTCACCGCGCAGGGCCACGATGTGGCTGATCCCTTCAGCCTGGTAACGGCGCAGGATCTCCCGCACGCTGTCCTGGGTGGCCTCAATGCAGGAGAGGTGAGGAGCGGCCTCGATCCCCGATGCACGCTGGATCTCGGTCACGGTCTCGAAGGTGCGTTCCCGTGTGGAACCGCCGGCACCGAAGGTTACCGAGAAGAACCGCGGCTCGAGCCGCGCGAGCCGGTCCCGCACGCCACGCAGCTTCGCTACCCCCTCCTGGGTCTTGGGAGGAAAGAATTCGAAGCTGTAGACGGCAGGATGCCTTTCTTGGGATTCCATGGAGCGCAGTCCCGGGACCGTGGCCACCGCCGGCCTCAATAGCGATAGTAATCCGGCTTGTACGGCCCTTCTACCGGTACACCCAGGTATTTCGCCTGCTCCGGCGTCAGGGAGGTAAGGTGCGCACCGATCTTGGTCAGGTGCAGGCGTGCCACCTTCTCATCCAGATATTTGGGCAGCACGTAGACCTCGTTCTTGTATTTTTTCGGGTTGAGCCACAGTTCAATCTGAGCCAACACCTGATTGGTGAACGAGTTGGACATGACGAAGCTCGGGTGGCCGGTAGCGCAGCCGAGGTTCACCAGCCGGCCTTCGGCCAGCAGGATGATGCGCTTGCCGTCCGGGAAGATTACGTGGTCAACCTGCGGCTTGATGTTCTCCCAAGGATGCTGGCGCAGGGCGGCGACCTCGATTTCCGAGTCGAAGTGACCGATATTGCACACGATCGCCTGATCCTTCATGCGCTTCATGTGTTCGTGGGTAATGACGCTCATGTTCCCGGTGGCGGTCACGAAGATGTCGGCCGCACCGCAGGCCTCCTCCATGGTCACCACGCGGTACCCCTCCATGGCCGCCTGGAGCGCGCAGATCGGGTCAATCTCGGTGATCCACACGGTGGAGCCCAAGCCGCGCAGGGACTGGGCACAACCCTTGCCCACCTCTCCGAAGCCCAGCACCACGGAAATCTTGCCCGCGATCATCACGTCGGTGGCGCGTTTGATCCCATCCACCAGCGACTCACGGCAGCCATAGAGGTTATCGAATTTGGATTTGGTAACCGAGTCGTTGACGTTGAACGCCGGCACCTTCAGGGTGCCCTCGCGCTGCATGTCGTAGAGACGATGGACGCCGGTGGTGGTCTCCTCGGACAGGCCGCGTACGTCCTTCAGCAGTTCCGGGTATTTTTCGTGGAGCACCAGGGTGAGATCGCCGCCGTCGTCCAGCAGCATGTTGGGGCGCCATCCATCGGGACCGAAGATGGTTTGATCGACGCACCACCAGTACTGCTCCTCGGTCTCCCCCTTCCAGGCGAACACCGGCACGCCGGCAGCCGCGATTGCAGCGGCGGCGTGGTCCTGGGTCGAGAAGATGTTGCAGGACGACCAACGCACCTCCGCACCCAGTTCCACCAGGGTCTCGATCAGCACCGCGGTCTGGATGGTCATGTGCAGACAGCCGGCAATGCGCGCGCCCTTCAGGGGCTTCTTTCCCTGGTACTCCTGACGCAGGGCCACGAGGCCGGGCATCTCGGTCTCCGCGATGCGGATCTCCTTGCGGCCCCAGTCGGCCAGTTGGATATCGGCAACTTTGTAGTCGGGATCGAGATTCTGAACCGGTTGGCTGCTCATGAGATGACTCCTCAAATCTGTTTTGTGCGGTGGCGCGGGAAACCCGCGGCCACGCAACGTGAAATGTACGGTGTGATGCCGAGGTCCGGAATTCAGACCCCGGCCGGTGCCTGACGCCGGAGCCCGGCGCCGGAGCGGTTCACCCAGCGGCCTTCTTGATTGCGGCGGAGTCGCGCAGCAGGTCGGCGCGGTCGGTAGACTCCCATGGGAAATCCGCCTCGTCCCTTCCAAAGTGCCCGTAGGCGGCGGTGGCGGCATAGATCGGGCGCAGCAGATCGAGCATCCGAATCAGTCCGCCCGGGCGCAGATCGAAGTGCTCGCGCACCAACTGGACAAGACGCGCATCGTCGAGCTTGCCGGTGCCGAAAGTCTGCACACTGATCGACGTCGGATCCGCGACACCGATGGCGTAGGAGACCTGGATCTCGCAGCGCTCCGCCAAGCCGGCGGCGACGATGTTCTTGGCCACATAGCGGCACGCGTAGGCCGCGGAACGATCCACCTTGGAGGGATCCTTGCCGGAGAAGGCGCCGCCCCCGTGGCGCGCCATGCCGCCGTAGGTGTCGACGATGATCTTGCGCCCGGTCAGCCCGCAGTCGCCCATGGGGCCGCCGACCACGAACCGTCCGGTGGGATTGATGTGGAAGCAGGTGTCGCGCCCCACCCATTCGGGGGGGAGCACGGGGCGGATGATCTCGTCGATGACCGCCTCCCGCAGCACCTTCTGATCGATATCCGGGGCGTGCTGAGTGGAGAGGACCACGGTATCGATACCCACCGGGCGGTCCTTCTCGTAGCGCATGGTGATTTGACTCTTCGCATCGGGCCGCAGCCACGGCAAGGTGCCGTTCTTGCGCACCTCGGCCTGGCGCTGCACGAGCCGGTGGGCATAGGTAATGGGCGCCGGCATCAGCACGTCGGTTTCGCTGGTGGCGTAACCGAACATCATGCCCTGGTCACCGGCCCCCTGCTCCTCGATCGCACCCCGATCCACGCCCTGGCGGATATCGGGGGACTGCTTGCCGATCCCGGAGAGCACGGCGCAGGTATCCGCGTCGAAGCCCATATCGGAGCTCGTGTAACCGATCCGGCGGATGGTCTCCCGGGCCAGGGCCTCGGCGTCAAAGGTCGCCGTAGTGGTCACTTCCCCGGCGAACAGGATCATGCCAGTCTTCACCAGGGTCTCGCAGGCCACCCGGGCGTGGGGATCCTGGGCCAGGATCGCATCCAGGATCGTGTCCGAGAGCTGGTCTGCAATCTTGTCCGGGTGACCCTCAGATACGGATTCCGAGGTAAATAAATAATTATTCAAGATCAACTCCTTAACAACAATTAAGCGTCAGATGACCCGCGGACGTCGTGCGGAACTGGCACCACGCAGGAGGGTTACGGACGAGAGAACCAACCCGGGACTATGCCAGCCCCGGAATCCATCCTGACTAGTGTACCGGCTTCATCGGGATTGTCCACGGGGGCCACGGCCGGGCGCGCCGGGATGCAGGCAAGAACCTGTAAGCTCTCGTATAATGCCCCAGTTGGCTGAACGGACCGCGCACCGTGACCAAGACTTCCAAACATCCTAAGCCGCCCGAATGATCGTCCGCGAGACCTTCCACCGGCCGCAGGAATTGGGGCGGGAGCTCCACCGGCTCCCGGGGCAGATCTATAACTTGGCCTACCGGCTGCGCCGTCAGGCGGGCGCCGAATGCTTGTTCGTGCCGATCCGCACCATGCAGTATCTGGCAATTCTGGACGCGCACGAATTCGCTTTCGTGGACGGGGCCGGACACCGGGTCATCGAGATCTCGTGGTCAAACTTCCGCCCCTGGGAACGCGGTGGCCTGGGAGATCCAGTGCCCTATGATGCCGTGTTTTATCAACCGTCCGCCCAGGAGACCATGCGCCGTCTTCCCGGAGAATTCCTGCGTGCCCTGCACGCATTGGCGACCCGCGTGGCGCGTCGTTCGCACGCCACCGGAACGCCCGATATCACGCCACTGAATCCCTTGAAAATTTCAGGGGATCATAGCGATAATTAGGTTTTTTTGGCAATCGCGGTGACTTCCCGACACCCTGGCACGCTCCCCGTGGCGCTGGCAACGAATTAACTGTTGCCCCCCGGCACCAAGTTGGGGAAAATAACGCGCCTGCGTACCCAAGGCTCCGGGAACCATCAGCGGCCTGGAATACGGCCGAATTCCCACGCACGACTCCAGACAGGCGAACGCTCTTCAGCGTCCGGGATCACGTCAGGACGGTGCGTGAGGATCGCTCTGCGCCCGGGGACGGTTCGCATCGGTCTGATTACGGCTTTTCGCGGTCCGATTTTCGGATGGCATTGAATTTACTGGGGATTTCCTGATGAAAATGAGTCAGCCTAAACAGTCCGCGCGTTCTCGTCGAGAGTTGGCCAACGCGATCCGCGCCCTAAGCATGGACGCGGTGCAGAAGGCCACGTGCGGCCACCCTGGGATGCCCATGGGGATGGCGGACATCGCCGAGGTGCTGTGGAACGACTTTCTCCAGCACAATCCCGCCGACCCGAAGTGGCCTAACCGGGACCGGTTCATCCTCTCCAACGGGCACGGCTCCATGCTGCACTATTCGCTGCTGCATCTGAGCGGCTACGACCTGGGCATCGAGGATCTCAAACAGTTCCGCCAGCTGCATTCGCGCACTCCGGGGCACCCGGAGTACGGCTACACGCCGGGCGTTGAGACCACCACCGGTCCCCTGGGCCAGGGTTTGGCCAACGCAGTGGGCATGGCCCTGGCGGAGCACGTACTCGCCGCCCAATTCAACCGGGATGGCCACGACATCGTCGACCATTATACGTACGTGTTCCTCGGCGACGGCTGTTTGATGGAAGGCGTGTCCCACGAGGCGTGCTCGTTGGCCGGCACCTGGGGTCTGGGCAAACTGATCGGTTTCTACGACGACAACGGGATCTCCATCGACGGCCATGTGGAAGGCTGGTTCACCGATGACACCCCACGGCGCTTCGAGGCCTACGGCTGGCACGTGATTCCCGGGGTCGACGGGCATGACGCCGACGCGGTGAAGGCGGCGATCGTGGAGGCGCGCACGGTCACCGACCGCCCCACATTGATCTGCTGCAAGACGGTGATTGGATACGGCTCTCCGAACATGTGCGGCACCCACGATGTGCACGGGCAGGCCCTGGGCGAGAAGGAAGTCGCTGCGGCACGCGAGTACCTGGGCTGGAAATTCCCGCCGTTCGTGATTCCGGACGAGATCTACGCGGCTTGGAACGCCCAGGACAAGGGCAAGCAACGGGAGCAGGCTTGGGACACGAAGTTCGCTGCCTACCGCAAGGCCCACCCCAAGCTCGCCGCCGAGTTCGAACGGCGTGTGTCCGGCAAATTGCCCGCCGACTGGGATCAGAAGGCCAGTGCGTTCATCGCCAAGCTGGCGGCCGAGGGCAAGGACATGCCCACCCGCAAGGCGTCTCAGGTGGCGCTGGAGGGTCTCGGGCCGCTGCTGCCGGAACTGACCGGCGGTTCAGCCGATCTGGCCGGTTCCAACAACACCATATGGTCCGGCTCCAAGGCGATCAGCAGAGACGATGCCCAGGGCAACTACCTGCATTACGGCGTGCGCGAGTTCGGGATGACGGCGATCATGAACGGCATCGCCCTGCATGGCGGCCTGATCCCCTACAGCGGCACGTTCCTGGTGTTTGCGGACTATGCCCGCAACGCGGTGCGGATGGCCGCGCTGATGAAGATCCGCAGCCTGCTGGTCTATACCCACGACTCCATAGGCCTCGGCGAGGACGGGCCCACCCATCAGCCCATCGAGCATTTGGCAAGCCTGCGGATCATTCCAAACATGACGCTGTGGCGCCCTTGCGACGTGGTGGAATCGGCGGTGGCCTGGCGCACCGCGATCGAGCGCACCGACGGCCCCAGTTGCCTGATCTTCACCCGCCAGACCACCGCCTTCCAGAAACGCGACGCCAGCGTCGTGGCGAACATTCGGCGCGGCGGTTACGTGCTGTCGGACTGCGAGGGCAAACCCCAGGCGATCATCATGGCTACCGGATCGGAAGTTGGAATCGCAACGCAAGCCGCCCGTACGCTGGCGGATAAGGGCATCCGTGTGCGCGTGGTATCCATGCCGTGCTGTGAGTTGTTCGATGCCCAGGACGAGACCTACCGCGAGTCCGTGCTACCAAGCGATGTCACCGCGCGGGTCGCTGTAGAGGCGGCCCTGTCCGTCTACTGGCAGAAGTACGTATGTCCCAGGGGCAGGGTGATCGGAATCGACCGGTTCGGAGAATCGGCCCCGGGGGAGGCGCTGATGGCAGAATTCGGATTCACCGCGGAAAACGTGGCACAGACCGTCGAAGAGATCCTGTAACCCGGGCAGCGCGCTCTAGGAGCGCACGTCCGCCGCACACCAAACGCCGCGGAACTCAAGGGGAGCTTGCCTGACTTGCGCCCGCGAATGGTGACGTCTTTCTATTTCACGTGAAAAACTGGAGACCTAGGACATGGCGATCAAAGTGGCAATCAACGGCTACGGCCGTATCGGACGCAACGTGCTTCGCGCGCTGTACGAGGCCGGGCGCACCAGCGAGATTCAGATCGTGGCGGTCAATGACCTGGGGGACGCCAACACCAATGCCCACCTCACCCGTTATGACACCGTGCACGGCAGGTTTCCGGGCACCGTGGCAGTGGAAGGCAACTACCTGAATGTGAACGGCGATAAGATCCAGGTGGTGTCCGAGCGTGACCCGTCCAAGCTCCCGTGGGGCAAGCTGGGCGTCGACGTGGTCCTTGAGTGCACCGGACTGTTCACCAGCAAGGAAAAGGCCGCCGCCCATCTCAAGGCCGGGGCCAAGAAGGTTGTGATCTCCGCGCCGGGTGGCAAGGACGTGGACGCAACCATCGTTTATGGCGTCAATCACGACGTCCTGAGGGCGTCGCACACCGTGATCTCCAACGCGTCCTGCACCACCAACTGCCTGGCGCCCCTGGTCAAGCCGCTGCATCAGTCCATCGGACTGGTGCGGGGCCTGATGACCACGATCCACTCCTACACCAACGACCAGGTACTGACGGACGTCTATCACAGCGACCTGCGCCGCGCCCGCTCCGCGACCATGTCGCAGATCCCCACCAAGACCGGCGCCGCCGCGGCGGTAGGCTTGGTGTTGCCGGAACTGAACGGTAAGCTGGATGGCTTCGCGATCCGCGTGCCGACCATCAACGTGTCCGTGGTGGACCTGACCTTCGAGGCCGGCCGCGAGACCTCCAGGGATGAGATCAATGCGATCATGAAAGAGGCCGCGGACGGGGATCTCAAAGGCATCCTGGCCTATTGCGACGAACCCCTGGTCTCCGTGGACTTCAACCACACCGCGGTGTCTTCCTCCTACGACTCCACCCTCACCAAGGTCATCGACGGCAAGCTGGTGAAGGTGCTGGCGTGGTACGACAACGAGTGGGGTTTCTCCAACCGGATGCTGGACACCACCGTCGCACTGATGAAGGCCAAGTAAGCGGATGACCGGCGGCCGGCGTGGAACCCCACGCCGGCCGCCGGTCCCTGCCCTGCGTGCCGCACCGACCCCCCCGGCCCTGTCCGACGCCATCCACCGAAAGGCATTGGTTGAGACGCCGTTTCACCGAATCCCTTTCCCGAATTTCGAAACCATGACGCCAGGAGATCGTTCATGTCCGTGATTAAGATGACCGACCTGGATCTCGCGGGCAAGCGTGTGCTGATCCGCGAAGACCTGAATGTCCCGTTGAAGGACGGCAAGGTGGCGGACGACACCCGTATCCGCGCCAGCCTGCCGACGATAGAACGCGCCCGGGACGCCGGTGCGCGGGTCATGCTCATGTCCCATCTGGGGCGCCCGGACGAAGGCGTCTACGACCAGAATGCCTCCATCGCGCCCGTCGCGGCCCATCTGAGCACGCTGCTCGGCGCAACGGTACGGGTAATCAAGGATTACCTGGACGGGGTCGAGGTCAAAAACGGCGAGGTGGTGCTGCTGGAAAATGTTCGCTTCAATAAGGGCGAGAAGAAGAACGAGGATGGGCTCGCCCGCAAACTCGCCGCCTTGTGTGACGTGTTCGTCATGGACGCCTTCGGCACCGCGCACCGCGCCCAGGCGTCCACTCACGGGGTAGCCAAGCACGCGCCCGTTGCATGCGCGGGCCCATTACTGGCCGCGGAACTCGAGGCCCTGGGCAAGGCCCTGGACCAGCCCGCGCGGCCCATGGTCGCCATCGTCGGCGGCTCCAAGGTGTCCACCAAGCTCACAGTCCTGGAGTCCCTGTCCCAGAAGGTCGACCGGCTGATCGTCGGCGGCGGTATCGCCAACACCTTCATCGCCGCCGCCGGTTATAATGTCGGCAAATCCCTCTACGAGGCCGACCTGGTGGCGGAAGCCCGGCGTCTCACGGATCAGGCCAAGTCCCACGGCGCGGAGATCCCGGTACCCACGGACGTGGTGGTGGGCGCGGCGTTCGCGGAGGACGCCCGCGCCACGTTGAAGACCGTCGCCGAGGTGGGAGACGCGGACATGATCTTTGACGTGGGTCCGCAGACCTCGGCGCGCTTTGAGGAAATCCTCAAGACCGCCGGCACTATCGTCTGGAATGGTCCGGTGGGCGTGTTCGAGTTCGACCAGTTCGGAGAAGGGACCCGGCGCCTGGCCATGGCAATCGCCGAGAGCAAGGCGTTCTCCATTGCCGGTGGCGGCGATACCCTGGCGGCGATCTCCAAATACGGGATCGCCGACCGGGTCTCCTATATCTCCACCGGCGGCGGCGCCTTTCTGGAGTTTTTGGAAGGCAAGCAGTTGCCCGCCGTCGCGATCCTGGAAGAACGCGCCAAGGGTTGACGCCCGCGCGCCGGCACGGCGCGCGGGGGGAATCATGCGGCCGGCGCCCCTGGGGCCAGCCGCGCCGCCTGGATTTGGAAGCCTAAACGCCATGCTGAGACGTACCAAGATCGTAGCCACCCTGGGGCCCGCAACCGACGAACCCGGCGTGCTGGATGCGGTAATCCAGGCCGGAGTGGACGTGGTCCGGCTCAATTTCTCCCACGGCTCACCCGACGAACACGTGCGCCGGGCGGAGGAGGCACGCAGCCGGGCGCGTGCCCATGGCCGGCATCTGGGGGTCATCGCGGACCTCCAGGGGCCCAAGATCCGTATCGAGCGGTTCAAAGACGACGCTGTGGTCCTTCAGGAGGGTGAGAAATTCATCCTGGATACCAGTCTCGGGGCGGACGAAGGCACCCGCAATGCCGTCGGCCTTACCTATAAGGCCCTGCCGGGTGACGTGAAGCGCGGCGATACCCTGCTGCTGGACGACGGACAGCTGGTGCTGTGGGTGGAGGACGTCGCCCATGCTCAGATCATCTGCCGCGTGGTGGTGGGTGGCAAACTGTCCAACAACAAGGGGATCAACCGCCAGGGAGGTGGCTTGTCCGCCGCGGCGCTCACCGAGAAGGACCGGGCGGACATCAAGATCGCCGCGGCGATGAAGGCGGACTACCTGGCGGTGTCCTTTCCGCGCAAGGCGGAGGACGTAGAGGAGGCGCGCCGGTTACTGCGCGCCGCCGGGGGACATGGCGCGATCATCGCCAAGATCGAGCGCGCCGAGGCGGTGGAGTCCCTGGAGGCCATTCTCCAGGCGACTGACGTGGTGATGATCGCGCGCGGCGATCTTGGCGTCGAAATCGGTGATGCGGAACTCACCGCCGTGCAGAAGCTCATCATCCGCAAGGCGCGTGCCATGAGCCGGGTGGTGATCACCGCGACGCAAATGATGCAGTCCATGGTGGACAGCCAGATCCCGACTCGGGCCGAGGTGTTCGACGTAGCCAACGCCGTGCTGGACGGCACCGATGCCGTGATGCTGTCGGCGGAGACCGCGACGGGGAAATATCCTGCCAAGGCGGTTGCGGCCATGGACCGCATCTGCCGCGGTGCGGAGCGCTACCGCATCGCCATGGCACCCGTGGCCGACCCGCGGGCCGAGGACCAGTTCAGCCGGACCGACGAGGCCATCGCCATGGCCGCCATGTATACCGCCAACCACCTGGGGGTACGTGCCATCGCGGCCCTGACCGAATCGGGTTCCACCAGCCTGTGGATGTCCCGGGTCAGTTCTGGAATCCCGATCTATGCGCTGACCCGCCATGTGGAGACGCGGCGTAAGGTCACGCTCTACCGCGGTGTCTACCCCATCAGTTTCGACGTTACCACCAAGGACCACGCCCTGGTTAATCGGGAGGTGATCGACGAATTGGTCCGGCGCGGCGCGGTGCACGATCACGATCTGGTGATCATTACCAAAGGCGACCTGACCGGGGTCAGCGGCGGCACCAACGCCATGAAGATCGTCCGCGTGGGCGAGATGTTGGCGCCGGACGATTGAGTCCCGTTCCCGGACCCCGCCGCCCGGAACGCCGTTTCAGCGAGTCTTCGGTCCCGCAGGCCGCGCATCCGCACCCCAGGCGCGGTCGGAACCACCGCCGGCTTCCGGGTCTACCGTAGGGTTTCGACGATTTTGCCTGTAAAAACGGCAGGATCCCGCGACGTGCCGGGACCTTGGCGGATCGCCCGGCGGGGGAAAGGCTTTTGGGCGCCGCGGTCTTTCCTGCTAGAATAGCCGCCTTAGCTTTCAACCCCATCCGTTCCAACCCTATAAACCCCTGAGAGAGAACTTGCCATGGCTTTGATCACGCTGCGTCAGTTGCTGGATCACGCCGCCGAACACGGCTACGGCGTCCCGGCCTTCAACGTCAACAATATGGAACAGATGCACTCCATCATGGAAGCGGCGGACGAGACCGACAGCCCGGTAATCGTCCAGGCTTCGGCGGGCGCCCGGAAATACGCCAAAAGCGAATTCCTGCGCCACCTGATCCTGGCCGCCGCCGAGCAGTGGCCGCACATCCCGATCGTGATGCACCAGGATCACGGGGCCTCCCCCTGGGTATGCCAGCGCTCCATCCAGCTCGGTTTCACCTCAGTGATGATGGACGGTTCCCTGCTGGAAGACATGAAGACCCCGGCCACCTACGAGTACAACGCGGAGGTCACCCGGCGCACTGTGGAAATGGCCCATGCTTGCGGGGTCTCGGTGGAGGGTGAACTGGGCTGCCTGGGCTCTCTGGAAACCGGCATGGCGGGAGAGGAAGACGGCTCCGGCGCCGCGGGCAAGCTGTCCCACGACCAGTTGCTCACCGACCCCGAGCAAGCCGCGGACTTCGTCAAACAGACCGGCGTGGACGCCCTCGCCATCGCCATCGGCACCAGCCACGGGGCCTACAAGTTCAGCCGCCCACCCACCGGTGACATCCTCGCCATCGACCGCATCAAGGAGATCCACGCCCGGATCCCCGATACGCACTTGGTCATGCACGGGTCCTCCTCGGTACCCCAGGACTGGTTGGAGATGATCAACACCTACGGCGGCGACATGGGAGAGACCTACGGCGTGCCCGTGGAGGAGATTCAGGAAGGCATCAAGCACGGCGTGCGCAAGGTGAACATCGATACCGACCTGCGCATGGCATCCACCGGCGCGGTGCGTAAGTTCCTGGCCGAAAACAAGAAGGAATTCGACCCGCGCAAATGGCTGACCGCCTCGACCAAGGGCATGAAGGCCATCTGCAAGGCCCGTTATGAGTCCTTCGGTACCGCGGGCAACGCGTCCCGGATCAAGCCACTCTCATTGGAAAGTATCGTCAAACGCTACGAGAGCGGCGAACTCGACCCGCGGGTAAACTGAAGACGGGTGTCCGACCTGCAAGCCGAAAGGGCGGGGCGACCCGCCCTTTCTTTTTTACCCGTCACTTGACAACTGGCATCCTGCACGATATCAACATGACACGCGCAGTCCAGCGAAAGGAATCGCAATGCACGCAAACCATCGTCCGTTCAGCGCCCGACAACGGCTCGCCCGCCGGGTACGACTGTTGCGCATTGCACGGGGCTGGTCGCAGGAGGTCCTGGCAGAGCTGAGCGGCCTGCACCGAACCTACATCGGTTCGGTCGAGCGGGCCGAGCGCAACATCAGCCTGGACAACATCGAGAAGATCGCCCGCGCCCTCGAGACCCCCATTCCGGCGCTGGTAGACGAGACGGAACCCACTCCGCTCCGGGGCGTGCCCACACGCGGTATCGAGGAATGCCAGGCCCGGTACGGAGCCTGGCCGGGGACTCCTTAAACGACGCCCGGGGCCCGGGCTGGGACGCGCGGGTTAGGCGGTATGACCGTGACCGCTACCGGATCCCAGACGGATCCCCAGACCCACGGTGCGGCCCGGAACCCGCGTTCCTCACCGCTCACCGGTTTCCAGGCGTTACGTCTCCCCGGCCGGAGGGTCTTTCCGGCCTGATTGCCACTCATTGGCGCCATGTTGATACGTTTCTCCCGTCGACAGCGGCGGCGCTAGCCCATGGAATACTACCCATGGAAGACGGCGCCCGTACCCGGCTTGCGAGACGGATCCGAATCCTGCGCCGTGGCCGGGGCTGGTCACAGGAAGTGCTGGCCGAACTGAGCGGCCTGCACCGCAGCTACATCGGTTCCGTGGAACGGGCCGAGCGTAACATCAGCCTGGACAACATCGAGCGGATCGCCCGCGCCCTGGGGGTTCCGATCCACGATCTCCTGGGCGAGCCGGAGCCGGCGCCACCAACGGAATCAGGCACATGACCGAATGTTGCATAGAACCTATCTCAAAATCGCAGATCGGGCGTTCAGGCAAGGCGCGGGCCCTGCGAGGAGCGCCGTTTACGCCCAGTAAATGAGCACCGCAGCAGGGTCCGCGACGCCGCATGGGCGACCGCGATGCATTTTGAGATAGGTTCTAGTTAAGTTCCGGTCGTTCAATCCACCCGCCCAAACCCGGTTGGGTTCAGCCATGGAACGTACCGGAACCTCAGGTCTTGGCCCATGGATTCCATGGCCATTTCTTTAACGATACGGGCGCTAAGTAAGTGACATTCGGCACATGACGCCCTTTTCTTCAGACCCTGAAACGACGGGGTCCGGCACCGGGGTACGCCGGTGGCCGGAAGCGGCGCTACGCAGCACCGCGGAGGCGATTGCAGAGGGGTCCGGGGGCCAGTTGGCAGCTTGGGAGGTGGCGCTGGATCCGGGCGCCGCGGAGATCGCGAGCCAAGCCCTGCTTTACGTTACCGTGCGGGCCGCGCACGGGTACCGGCTGGTCATTGCCTCTCTCACCGGCAACCTCGTCCCGGGACCCGCACCCGACGTCAATCCCAGCCGGTCACCGGTGGCGGCGGTACGCCGCGTGACGTTCGAGCGTCTGTTCTGGCGCTGCGCGGCGGAAGATCCCGAGCCGCTGCTGGAGTATCTGCGCTGCTGCGGAGTACGGTTGCTGGACCGCTAGTCTAGGGTTGCACGTATCCAAGCCGGGAAGACGTTCGGACGTCGCCGGCTTGGGGCATGTGGGACGCCCTCAGAAAAACTCGAAATGGATCCGAAGAATGCCCACCAGTGCGTTGGGATATACCCCGCTGGGATGGACCACGTATTGCAGATCGGGCTGGAGGTAGATCCGTGGACCGAGCTGCGCCGCGTAAGTCACCTCGTAGCTGGTCTCCGCGCGGGCACCGTGCACCCACGCGCGGGCTATCCCGACACTAGCCAGATCGTTGGGACGGGACTGGAACGGCCGGACCAGGCGCAGGCCCAGTCCGAGATAACGGGGCACCGTGTCTGTGGTCCGGGTGTTCTCACCAAACTGCACGAAGGCGCCCAACTGGCGACCGCCGGCCAAGAGCCAACGGTGCTGTGCGATGGCGTAATACCCGCCCGTGCTGGCAACCGCCGCACTCGCCGAAGCGTAGTGCCACAAACCCAGCGTGAGCTTAGTGGAGGCAGGGGTGTTCCGGGCACGGGCGGAATGGAACTCAGCCTCTCCGATGGCCAGATGGCCTTGGTTGAACAACGCACCAAGCCGCCCTGGATCTCCCTGAAACACCGCAGCACGGGCGGATAACCATTTGCCATCAACCCCGGCGATGCCCCCCAGACCGGTCGCCGGGTAGATCGGCGTCGGAACATTCGCCGACAGAGTCGGTAGAATCCCAAAGGAGGAGTTCACCAAGGTACTCGCCACCCGGGTCACCACGAAATCGTTGTTGAGATCCATCAGACCTACGCGTAGATGCAGGGCATGGGTGAACTGCTGGCGGTAGCTCAGGGCGTAGAGCCGGAACTGGGACGGGGCGGCCAGATTGCTGACCCCCTGCACATCCCCTACCACGTCCCCCGACGGATCCCCGCTGGACACCCCCAGCAAATCGAACCGGAAGCGGCCGCCCTCCCACCAGCCGGCACGCGTCGTGTCCAGTTCGAAGCCGGCGTGCGCCACCAGCTCGGCGGTCGTCTCCCGTTCCAGGCCGCCGCGCAGTCCGGTGGCCGTCTCGGCATCCACATGCCCGGCCCAAGTCAGCGCCTGGGTCAACCGCCCACGCCAGGGAAGATACTCCGCCGAGAGGGGCGGCAATCGGCGTCGCAGCTCCGGCGGAGAGGCAACTGCCTTGCAGGACGCGGCCAACGTCGTCAGCCCCACCAATGCCGCCGCAAGACCCCACGCGGGAGCCAGAAAGGGCCGCCACCGCATCAGCATCCGCGTGCGGCCACCCTGCCATGGCACCGGCGGCGCGCTTCCGATAGCCACGCTGGCAACTCGCCGCAATAGCGCCGCATACGCCGCATACGCCGCATACGCCGCCGCGTCACAGACCCGCTGGACTGGACCACCGTGTCACACCCATCGCCGAACGACCAGCGAACGTCCACGAGCTTCGCGCGCACGATAACCACGCCGGCCACACAGATCGAATGCGCGCCTTGCCTATCGGGCAACACACCACCCATAGGTGATCGGGTCCTTTGTAGACAGGGGGTCTTTCAATTCTTCGATGTGGGTCGGGTCATTACGCCGGATCCGTTCCAGGATCATGACCGTGTACCCCTTGTTTCCGTCACGGCTGTGGGCAAAGACCCGCTTCAACCGCGGATCCCGGCAGGCATCCACCCGATGATTACACCAATCCGTCGCGCATCGAGCTGCCCCATTGCGGCACTAATCCCCAAGCAGGCGCTGCTGCGCTTCCCGGTACTTCTCCGCGGTCTTCAGGATCACCTCGGCCGGCAGTCTCGGCCCCGGGGCGTTCTTGTCCCAGTCCAGGGTTTCCAGGTAATCCCGCACGTACTGCTTGTCGAAACTCGGGGGACTTTGCCCCGGCCGATACTGGTCGTCGGGCCAGAACCGGGAGGAATCCGGGGTGAGCGCCTCGTCCATCAGGACCAGCCGTCCCGCCTCATCCACACCGAATTCAAATTTCGTGTCGGCGATGATGATGCCATGCTCCCGGGCGTATTCGGCCGCGTCCGCGTAGATCTTCAGACTCACGTCCCGCACCTGCTCGGCATAGTCCAGGCCCAGAAGTCCTACCGTCTGTTCAAAAGCGATGTTCTGGTCATGCTCCCCGACGTCCGCCTTGGTGGAGGGCGTGTAGATGGGCTCCGGCAGCCGATCGGCTTGCACAAGCCCTTCCGGCAGGTGGATACCACAGACCGCCCCGGTGCGCTGATAGTCCTTCCATCCAGATCCGATCAGATAACCCCGAACGATCGCCTCCACCGGGAGTCCCTTGAGCCGACGCACGATTACCGTACGCCCTTCCAGTGGGGCACGTTCAACGGGATCGGGTACGATTTCCTGGAGGGGTGTGTTCACAAGGTGGTTGGGTACCAGGGCCCGGGTACGCTCAAACCAGAAATTCGACACCGCAGTCAGGACACTGCCCTTACCCGGGATCGGGTCGGGAAGCACCACGTCGAAAGCGGAGAGCCGGTCCGTTGTGACTATCAGCAGCCGGTCGTCACCGACTCCGTAGATGTCGCGCACCTTCCCCCGATGGACCAGTGGCAAGCTTTTGATGGCGGACTCAAAAAGGGCATCAGGCACATTCCACCTCACGGCATGGCAACCCGAAGTTGCGTTTCGAAACGACGGCCGATCCCGGTCTTCCGCGCGACCTTCGTAGCGAACCCACCCGCGTTCGCCCGATACGCTGCGCTGACAGCTTAGTGCACTCAATGGGATGAAGCAAAAACTGTCGCATCGTGCGGTCGAACTACTGAAATACCACCATCTAGGCGTTCGTCCGCAACCCTTTTATTCTTGCCAGCGGGCAACCGTCCAGATCGATCATTCCGCGGGTGCTTACCACCACTGCACGACGATGGTTCTTTAGATTCCCCGGTGGCTGAATCCTTGACCACACGGTCCGCCGGATCATAGCGGCGCCGCGCTCTGCGGCGATTGCGGATCTTATTTTCCTCGGAGGACACCGACAGGGCAAGCTGCATCCAACCCGCGGCCCCGGCAATTCCTGTATGTTGTTGGGGTTAATTCCCGGTGTGCCCAATGTGCATGAAAGCAGGCGGCATAACGCGCCGGATCCCGGCTGATACAGCCCATGGCCGATAGACCAACGGACACGATAGCCACCCTAAGCAACGGGTCATCGGCACCGAGCGATCTTGTTGTGGCCACCCATGCCCCGGATACAACCACTACCCT
>NCBI01000031.1 GCA_002255365.1 Chromatiales bacterium 21-64-14 | reverse complement strand
GCCAGTCGGAAGTGAAGCCCAACGAATAAGGATAGATCGTGATCGCGAAGCGTTCCACGATCTTATCCTGTAGTTGGACAAGCCCGTTCTTCCGGTTGGGAGGGTCTATATATGAGCAGATATGTTTTTCGGACGTTCAAGGAATGAACTGCCGCGAGGGGTGGATGCATTATTTCAGGCGAGCGTACGCCTCTGCCTTCAGTCAGGCCAAACGACGGCGTCACCAAGGCATAAACTCTTCAGTCCTCCTGCATCCAGTGTGTGATGGGTTTGTTCTGCAACGTAGTTTATCCGGATGTCCATGCTGGCCGGAACACTGCCACGACAGCCATGGGTGAGCGACAGGTGGGACAGAGGAACATCGGTCGTGGTCTTAGTGCGGCGGCTTCCAGCATGACCTTCAGCACGGCTTGCACCAACATCAATCGCCGCTTGGCATTGCCGTGCAGGAAGCCGTAATCCCTGACCCGTCGAAAGCCCGTGGGTAAACCACCGTTGCGGCACGAAGCCGAGCACAATCGCCCCGGGTGCCTGCAATCGCCTACTGTCTTGGGACGCCACTAAGGGATGAGATCGAATCACGTACGCCTGATCGGCTCGAAGAAGCTACCGAAATGGCCGCTACTGCAATCGCCGAACGGTTCGGGGTCCATCATGTGGATGGGAAAATTCAGGCGCACGTCATCACGGTAGAAAAATGAGGCTGGTCCTGGGTGCGGAGCGCTCTAAACAAGTGGTCGCTGCGGCGATGGTCCCAACGGCGCGGCGATCTTCAGCCTGCCGAAGCGGCGATCTGGTGAGTGCCGGCATCGGTCTTCGCGGAACCGCCGCCAAGTATCCAAACCCTGTGCGGCATCGGCGCGGTGGAGGAGATTCAGGCGGGCTGCGGTGCCGGGTGCGCGCTTAAGTTTCTGCGGCTGCCAACGCGGAACGGCAACGAATTTGATGCATACCCGGCGTAACACGACATTGCACCAGCGCCACTCCAGCCGGGCCGGCCATGGTTAAGGATTGATCCGACCGTAAGCCCCGCCGGTATTTGGATATCGCATGGGTTGGCACTTTCCGGTTAGATTCCTTCGGGAGGCTGCAGCGGGTTCTTCAGGCGCTCTTTGATGGCCGGCAGCATCTGTTCCACTGCCTGGCGCCCGGCGGCGATGGCTTCGGCGCCGCGCTCGAATTCCATCAGCCCGATATGGGCAAGGCGCGGAGCCACGACCAGATCCGGCGGATCCCCGGCCATGCGGCTGCGGGTGATGCGGTCTTGCATGATGTTGAGAGAGCCGGACAGGACCTCAAAAATGCCCGGGTTGAGCGCCGGGGTGCCGCGCACCTGAGCGATCAGGGCGCCCGCGCGGGCCCGCAGGGTGCCGGTGAGTCGCGCGGTCAGTTGGGAGAGCAGGTCGGTGTCCGACGCGGGGTCCGGTTCGGGTTTGCGGGCCGGGGGTGCCGCGTGGCGCCGGGTGTTCCGGCCCACGAGGTCGCCGTTCAGGTTGACGGCGATGACGATGTCGGCCCCGAAGGCCCGGCACACGGAGACGGGCACTGGGTTGACCAGGCCGCCGTCAACCAGCCAGCGTTGGTCGCGCAGCACCGGGGCGAACAGGCCGGGGACCGCGAAGGAGGCCCGCACCGCTTCTGCCAGCGAGCCCTGGTCCAGCCAGATCTCCCGGCCGGTCCCCAGGTCGGTGGCTACGGCGGCGAAGACCTTGGGGAGGGATTCGATCGGCACGTCGTAGGCACGGCCGCGAAAGAAGCGCATCAAGCGCTCTCCATGGATCAGTCCGCCACCGCTGAGCCGTACATCAAGAAAACGGACCACATCCCGCCAAGTGAGGCTGCGCACCCAGTGGTCCAGGGGTTCGAGGCGGCCCAGCGCGCATGCCGCGCCGGTCAGTGCGCCGATGGAGGTGCCGCAAACCACGTCGGGCACGATTCCGGCGTCCTCCAGAGCGCGCAGGACTCCGATATGGGCCCAGCCGCGTGCCGAGCCGCTGCCCAGGGCTACGCCTACGCGCGGCGCCGCGCGGGCGTTGTGTTGGTGTTCCTTGCCTCGCGGCATGCCGTTTACCCTTCCGTGTGGTCGTTGCGGCGTTCCCGGCGCGCCGCGGGATCCTGACGATAGAAACTGCGCAGTTGGCGGTAGAGATCAGGATACCCGTCGCGCAGGATGTGCGGCTGCGTGAAGAAGGTCTCGCTCGCCACCGCGAAGAACTCAGCGGGGTTCTCGGCGCCGTACGGGTCGAGTGCCGGTGGCATCCCGCCGCTCACTTCCCGGCATAGGGCATCGTAGCTCCGGGAGAGCACTTCGGTCCAGGTGTGCGGGTCCATGTCCTCGTGCAGGGACGGACAGCCGTTCGCCGCTCCGTTGAGCATGTCGAGTTTGTGGGCGCATTCATGGATCACCACGTTGCTGGCGGTTCCTTCCGGGCGCGCATCGGCGCGGGCGTCCTCCCAGGAGAGGATCAGCGGCCCGTGTTGCCAGGCCTCTCCGGTGAGCGCATGGCGCACCTGATGGATCACGCCGGCGGCATCGCGCTCCTCGCGCCGCGCCAGGAACGCACCGGGGTAGATGATGACGGACGACCAGCCATCATAGTAGTCCGGGTCGAGACCGAGGATCGGGATCGACGCCTGCACCGCGATGGTGGCGCGCATCGCGTCGGTCAACGCCAGGTCGTGGGTCCCGTGGAATTGTTTGTCACGCAGAAACAACGTTGCCCATGCCCGCAGCCGTGCCCGTTCCGCCGCGTCGAGGCCCGCGGTGAGCGGGTGCCGGGAGGCGGCGTTCCACACCGGGTCCGGGATGGCGTGCCGGCGCAGGATGCGCCGTCGCCACCAGCGCCGCAGGGTTTGCCGTATCATGGTTGTGGCGTCCCCGGTCCCCCGGGCCGCCGTGCTCTGGCTTGGCCTGCCGCCGTGGCTCCCGGGCCTCGGAACGGTGAATGGCGCGGCGTGCCGGCGGATCGGGCGCGGGCCCCTTGTGCGCGGTGCGCCCCGGAGGGCGCGGGGGGTAACCGGTGCACGGGCGGCACCGGCCTGCGACGGTAAGCAGACCATGGGGTCGGGATGGTCCGCGCTGCGGGTCTGGGTTTCGGCCTATTATAATGAAGGGAGTGGATCCACGCGGGGGCTGCCCGCGCGCCGGTTTCGGTCGCGTGCGTGGCCGCGATGCCCCGCTGCCTGGGAAACGGGCCCACCGGCGTTGTACAGAGGCCGCTATGAATCGCGTCGTGTTCCTGCGCCATGGGCACAGCCACTGGAACCTGGAGAACCGTTTCACGGGTTGGAGCGACGTGGATTTGTCCACCCGTGGGGTTCAGGAGGCACTGGAAGCGGGCCGGCTGCTCCGGGAAGCGGGTTATCGGTTTGACTGCGCCTACACCTCGGTGCTCCAGCGGGCCATCAAGACCCTGTGGATCGTGCAGGACGCGGTGGACCAGATGTGGCTTCCGGTGGAGCGGGACTGGCGCCTGAACGAGCGGCACTACGGCGCCTTGCAGGGGCTGCCTAAGGTGGACATCAGCGAGCACTACGGGACCGAGCAGGTCGCCCGCTGGCGGCGCGGTTTCGTGGACCGTCCGCCGCGCATCGGTCTCGGTGATCACCGCCATCCGCGTCTGGATGCCCGCTACCGCCATTTGTCCGGGGAGCTCCTGCCACCGTCCGAATCCCTTGAGGATACCCTGCAGCGGGTGACAGCCTGTTGGGAGGAGCGCATCGTGCCGCGGATCCGCGCCGGGGAACGGGTCCTGGTAGTAGCCCATCACAACACCTTTCGTGTCCTGGTGAAACGGCTCGAAGGCTACTCCGATGATGAGGCGATGCACCTGAACATTCCCACGGGCGTGCCCTTGGTCTACGACTTTGACGCGGAGTTCCGGGTGGCGGGGCGCCACTACCTGGGTGATCCGGATGCGGTGCAGGCACGGATCGATGAGGTGGCGCGCCAGATCCTGCCCTGATCCGCGGTGCGCACCGATCCCTCCGCGGAGCCGTGTATGATGCCGGCCTGGCGCGGGCCGTTGGTGCCTCGGCTGGGATGCGGCGCGCGCGCTGCACCCGCCGCGCCGGAGTGTCCACCGTGCCATGCCGGTGCCCCGGTGTCCGCGCGCCGGGCATCGGTGATAAACCCGCAGGCGCCCCCCAGCGCCGTGCCCGTCATGGTTTCGGGGCGCCGCCCGCCGCGCTTGCGTCGGTGGCGGCGGACATCCCGGCGGTCACGGCGAAGCGCATGGCCGCGTTGATCGACATCGCCAAGGGTTCCACGGCGGAGCGGGGCACGAAGGCGGTGTAGCCGCCGATCTGGTAACTCATGGGGAAGTACACCGCGACCGCATCCTCCGCGGCGAGCCCCGGGACCGCCTGACCGACGTTCTCCCGGGTGATCAGGCCCAGCATGCGCAGCGGCGAGTTGGGTAGCGTTACCGCGACCACTTGGTTGAAGCGTCCGCTGCTGGAGCCGGAGAAAAATCCCATCAGGTCCCGTACCGAGCCATACAGGGTCTTCACCAGGGGGACCTTTCCCAGCAGCGCCTCGCCCCAGGCGAAGATCCGCCGAAAGATCCACGCCTGCAGGAAGACCCCCACCAGGAAGATCAGCACCAGACCCATGGCCACGCCCATTCCGGGCCGATACACCCCGGCGGGCAGCACGAGCCGTATCATTCGTCCCAGCATCGCCTCTGCGGAGGATCCCAGCCAATACAGGATGTAGATCGTGATCACGATCGGGATCGTGGCGACGAGGCCGGAGAGAAAGGTCCTGCTGATGGCTTTCATGGTATGCGTGTACCTCCGTTGGACGGGATCGGCCGTGGATCCCCGCCGGCGTGGCGGGCCGGGGCCAGATCGGGGCGCGGGTTGCGCGGCGCATGGGCATCAGCCTAGCGCGTTCCACGGTCGCCCGCACGTTCCGCGCCGTCAACGGCCACGGCGACCGACGGCGCCGATGCCGGCGCAAGGATATTCTTCGAGGAACCCTCAGGAGGGGTCGATGTCTTCGTAGCAGTCCGGCGTGAAACGCGGTGTGCACAGTGCGTAGAACATCAGATCGCAGTCCCCGGTGTTGGCGATCCGTTGGGCAACACCGGGTGGAATCACCACCACGTCGCCGGGGTTCACCGGTGCCGGTGGGTGGTCCCCGGCCCAGACCCGGCCCCGGCCGGTCACGATCAGATAGCGTTCCTGCACCCCCCGCAGGCGGTGCAGGCGGGTGGTTGCCCCCGGCGCGACGCGCGCGCGCGCGATGGAGAGTTCCGGGTCCCCGGGATCGTTCCAGGATTCCAGTATGTAGCAGCCCTCGGGGGTGAGGTGTTCCAAACCCGGGTCGGGGCGCACAACGCGTGAGTCGTTCATAGGTCAGGGTACCCGCCGGCGCGACCGGCGGCATCGTTTCCGCCGCGGATCCGGGAAGTCAGGATAACAGGCCCAGCGGCGCTCATGGTAGCGCCCCGCCCGCTGCCCGCGGTGCTGGAGCACCGGGTCCGATCCAGGTCGGCGTTCAGATCCGCTCGCGGCACACCCGCAGCGAAACGGTGGCCTCGGTGACCATGCTGCGCCCGGTGTAGAGGAAGGTCGCGAGCCAGCATCCTTGCAGGAATAACAAGACATACGGATTCCAGAGCGCCGCGAGGCCCGCAGCCAGAGAAGGCTCGGGCGCGGCGCCGCCCGCCAGCCACCACCCGATGACGATCCCCAGCGCGGCGGATGTTACCGCCATGAATTGGTAAGCGGAGATGCGCCCGCCGCCCCGGTAGTCTGCCCGCAGGGTCTCAGACAGCACCCGCCAGGACTGGGTGATCACCATGACCACCAGGTAGGCGGCGAGATAGTGGGCGTGAAGAAAAAGTGCGACACCGACCAGGCCGGTGCTGACATACAGCACGGAGGTGATGGCCTGAACCGGGATCACCGGGACGTCCTGTAGGCCGCCGGCGTAGGCGATCTTTTTCATGGCACCGGAAAAGCGGAAGTGGACCCGGGAAAACACCCGGCGCAGCACCGGGTGCGCCTCGGAAATGGACTGTCCGTAGCAGCAGCCAAAGCTGATGCAGGCCAGCCGCCCGAGGCCTTCCCCGATGCTGTAGGCGATGGCCATGGCCGCGAGCAGCGGCAACAACGGCAGCCCATGGCCGAGGCGGTGGGCGAAGATGCGGTTGGCGGCGGACAGCAGCACCGGCGCCAGGGGAACGGCTACGAAGAATGCCCCGGCGACGCTGAATGTATGGCGTTTGCCTTCCACAATGCGCGCCACGACACGCGCCGCTGGTACGCAGACCGACAAGGTGGCGAGCCCGAGGGCCAGGATTGCCAACGGCGGTACTCCGACCGATCCACTCAGGATGAACATCACCGCCAGCGCGACCACGTAGGCGGTGGCGGACAGCAGCCCGTAGTAGGTGAGATTGACGCCGCGCCACGCACCGTCTGCATCCTTGCCCAGGGGAATCGTGGCGAGTATCTGCCAGCGCTCGCCCGGCAGGGTGCGGAAGCCCCAGGTGAGCAGCAACGCGAAGCTCAGGCCGAGCAGAGCGACAAAGGTTTCGCGGTTCATGAGCGGGACTCCTATAAGGTTTTCCGATGGATAGTGGATGGTCCGGCGTTCATGAAATGGGCCGCGCGATCGAGGAGCGCACCCGCACGTCGGTCTCCGCCAATAGTGCGTCGAAGCCCAACGAGTAGCGGCTGACCACCTGGTCTTGCGCGCGGTTGCGGAGCAGGTCCGCGTCGAACCGGACCCGCTCGCGCTGGAACAGCACCACATCAGTACTGCTGCCCGGGCGGTACAGACTCTTCGGCGCGCCGCGGAGCAGAAACATGCCGGGCTCCACACCGCGTGGTTGTGCGTACCCGTTCTCGCTGTAGCATTGCACGACTTCGCCGATCATCAGCGCGACCACTTCGACCATGGCGACCCGCCCGACACCGGTGCCACCCGGAACGTCGGTGTCGATCACGGTGATCACGCGGCGGTTCTTCGAAAATGGGGTCGCCATGGTGACCACGGCAGAAGGATTGCAGGAGTGATAAGGGCCGGGAATCTCGTAGTGGTCTTCCACCTGTCCAGAGACCGGGCAGTGGTTGTAGTGATACTTGTCCGGTGTCAGGCGCAGCAGCGCCCAATCGCCGTTATGAAATGCGTCCAGCCAGCGGCGCCGGTCCCGACCCAGCAGCTCCTCATAGTCGAAGAACTTGTCCTTCAGATACAGCGCCGAGGCTTGCGCGAATGACCCTACCAGCAGCCGCGCGTCCGCGGGCGACACCACGACGCGCGGATCCTCGGGCATGGGGCGGCATTCCCAGTAGCGGATCCGCCGCTCGAATATTTTGCGCACGGTGTCCAACTCTTGGGGATCGTCCAGGCACTCCGAGAGATCCACTCCGAGCCGACGCAGGAAGCGCGTGCCGCCGGTAATACGCGCGCCGATGGCCAAATCGTAGTTCAGGAAACCGAGCAAGCCCGATACCCGCCGGCTGGTCAACGCCCGGAACAGTACCGGCGCGTGTTCGCGCGCGTGCGAATACAACACGCGGACCAGACGGTCGGCGTAAATGGTTTCGGTTCGTACCTTACCCGTTTCCCGCTCGACGTACTGGTGGCGGTACATGATCGCCTTCCTGACCCGGTTCCAGCTCGGCGTCGGCGTGCGCCGTGTCACGATGAATGCTGATCAGCAACAGGCAGATCAGCCGGTGGAGATCCTCCTCGCGGGGATGGTCGCGCAACAGCGCCGGGCGGATCCGTTCGAGAAACCCGGCCGCTGGTTGATCGCCAAGGACCTGGCGCAAGGCGTGCCGGTAGGCGGGTTCCAGGGAGGGTTCCTGATCGAACCGGTGCAGGTCATGGTCCAAGCGATCGAGTCCGTCGCGGACATAGCGCAGTTTCAGCGGGCCCCGGTAATAGCGTTCCGCTGCGCGGTTGAACTCCGCGCCGCTCAGCGCCAGGGCGGACCGGGTGCCGGCCTCGGCCAGGATCCCGGCCGTGAGCCGTCCCGCCGCGGATAGTGCGGGTTGTTCGAGGCGCTCGCGCAGATCGCGCAGGGTCTCCTCCATCCCCAGCATTTGGGCGAGATCCGCCCCGTCGTCCAGGATCAGGCGCAGCAGCGCCTTGCGGTATTCCGGCAGTGGCACCTTCAGGTAATTCCGGTAGCGGCGGCTCGGGCGGATCCGGGCGGTGCGCTCCAGCACCCGGCGCAGGAAGCGGTTGCCGGTGTCGTGGCGCACGTAGAAGGCGGGCAGCCCGATGGCCGTGGCAAACAGGATCTGACGCCGCTCGCTTTCCACGAAGCGCGTGTCGGGGATCTCCGCGTGGCCGATTCTGCCCGCGGTGATGTACTTGAAGGCGAGGACTGAGACGAGGGTCTGCAGGTTGACCGCGCGGCCCAGATCGGCGCGCAGGTCCTCGAACAGGCTGTAATGGCGGCCCTCGAAACCTGAGTAACCCATCTGATGCATGGTGCGCAGGCGCATGAGCTGGTAGACGGACATGCCGGCATCGAATATTCCCAGGTCGGCCAGATCTCGCTTCAAGCGCTCGTCGTTGCCGGGCGTGCCGTCCAGGGCCGGGCTCTGGTCGGTGCTGCCCAGGGCTACGAGATAGTCGATCAAACGGAAATCCGGGACCAGGTCGCCGCGCAGGCGCAGCAGCGTCGCCAGGGACTGATCTAGCCAACGGGGGCCGAGCGGGGTTCGGGCATGCCCCAGAAAACGCAGGCTTGCCTTTTGTCGCCAGCCGCGCCAGAGCATCCGCAGATGGGTGTAGTCCAGCTCGTGGGGCAGGAAGGCGAGTACCTTCTCCGGGTGAAAGTCGTGGAAGTCGATGCGGTAAGGGGCGGCGCTGTAGTTTCCCGCGAACAACGGTAGAAAGTGCTCGGAGATCTTGATGGCCAGGTCGCCGAGGCATTTTTCCTCGCGCGCGCCGAACCCGGATCCGGGGTCCTGTAGCGCCGCGCGCAGACGGATGCTGCCGAGGCTCACATGGGTTCCGTTGTTGGCCAGGCTCACGTTCGACAGGTTGGGCAGCACCACCAGATCGCGGGTAATGATCCCGGCCTCGCGCAGCTTGCTAACGGCGTTGAACTGGCTGCGGCTCAGCACTTCGTGGCAGAGCATCATGTAGGCGTGCTTGCGCTCGCCGTCCTCCCAGCCCGACAGACAGGGGCTGACGAACAATTCCCGATAAAAAGTATCCGAGATGCAGTCGTTCAAGCGTCGCTGGCGTACTGGTGGGTGCGGGGAGCAGTACACCAGCGCGGCTTGGCCGCTCTCGCGCAGGCCGAAACGCATGTTGGCGTAGAGCACCAGCAGGTGAGTGAGCAGAAAACGCTTTGCCGTCTCGCGCGCGACGGCGTCACCCATGCCGGTTTCCGGGCGCAGACGGCTGATGTGGAATGAGAGGGTTTCCGGGGAGCAGTGGTCATTGAGATAGTGCTTCATCAGCCGGCGTGCGGTCTGCTCGATCAGCGCCGGGATCGGCTCCCGGGAGCCCACGACCTGCGCGAGAGACAGTTTGAGGAGGTAGCTGATCGGCACGCGGACCTGGGGCTTGCCGTTAGCGTCCTTGCACAGGAAGCGGTGGGCATCGTGGCGCATGGGGCCGTGGGGCTCGTGCCGGTTGCGGCGCAGATCCTCCTCCAGTACCCGCGCGGCGTAGACGCCCAGGTCGGAGCGGCGGATGCGTACCCAGCTGTTCTCCCAGACCTGATCCGGATTGTCGGAGAGGAACTGTTCGATCTGCGTGACCGCGCGCTGCGGGGTGTCGGCCACCGCTGCGTGGCGTACCACGTTAGCGAAGTAGTTGGATTCCCGGATCTGCAGCGCAAGATCCACATCCTGAGGCAGCCCTGCCACCGCCGCCTGGAGTTCTGTCTCGGAGCCGGCGGTGACGTCGCCCAGGGTGAAGGGCAACGATTCCAGCAGCCGTTGGCGCGGAAGGTTCAAAAGACCCAGTGCGCGCAGTGCGGATTCGGTGGAGGGCGGGACGGGCATCGGCCGCGAGAGTTTGGCGGCCGGCGTGACGGGTTTGACCGGTGTGATCGATGGCATCGTCCGCGGACCTCCCGCTCGGCGCCGCCCCCGTGGGCGACGACCACTGGGAGCCGCAGCGTAGACACTACACGTGACGCGGTGGTGTCAGGACCATGACGGAATTGCGAAATCGGGGGACCGCGACTACCGGGAGGGCGGACGGCGGGTGAGAACCCGAGTGGAAGGATGCGCCGTGTGGAGTTCCACGCGCCTGCGGCCGCGTGCCCCGGACGCCTCGGAACGCCGTCATGGTGGGTGCCTGGACGGGCCTCCAGGGTGATTCCGCCGACGCGAAATAAAAGCCCGCCGGGTAGGCGGGCGTAGGCGGCTCGAAAGTCGTCATGGACTTCGTCCGGCTTGTCGTCGGATCGCGATCGACACCATGAAGTAAAGCACAGGATTCGCATTTTGCAACTGGCGGGAATGCCGCGTCCGGGGACGCTGCCAGCGCGCACCGGGTGCGTCCGTACCGCGGTGCGCAGGGCGGTCCATTAGCGGGCCGCCGGGCGCACTCGCGGCGGGTCGCCGTAGGCGATCCGCAGCCCGTCACGCAGCCGCTCCAACTCCTGGGCACGGTAGGCCAGCAGCAGGTCATCGTGGATGGCCTCCCCGAGCCGTGCGGGGTCTTCCCCCGGCCGCTGCCGGCCTATGGGGTCGCGGAACCGTTGCAGCCAATGTCGTATGGAAAACGTCATGGTCTGTTGCCCCGTGTAGTGGTGCCGGATTCACACTACAGCAGACGGCCATGACGGGAGGATGATAGGCGCGTGACTCGTCGGTTACAGGTCGGACCCCGGCTGGGAACCCGGATCTATGACGCGGGACCCAGGCGGCGGCGGTGCCTGCTGCCGGTGGCGCGGGTTCAGTGACGGAAGAACATCTGGTAGAGGGTCAGCACGATCTCCACCAGGATCAGGACCACGATGTACCATTCCACCCGCAGGCTGCGCCGCGTCTGTACCAATTCCAGCACCGTTTCCGCGGTGCGCGAGATCAGTTCCAATTTACGATCCAGTGCGCGGTGGCGTTCGCGCAGCTCGTACTCGTCGCGCAGCCGGTTGTAGAGCCGTTCCAGTTCCGGGTGGTCCCACAGCATCTCGGGTTTTTCCACCACCTCCACGCGACCGACCATGTGCTGCTGGGTGAGCAGCACGTCGCCGATCTGGTGTAGCAGTTCCTTGCCCTGGTGGCCGGTCCGCCCGCTGCGTTGAAGATCGGCGGCCAGGGGTTCGATGCGGTCGAATACCTTGGCCACCCGCGCCTCGTAGTGGGCCAGTACGACGCTCTTTGCCAGGATGTCGGCGACGATCTGCAGGCGATCGATGCCGGGGGCGTTGAGCACGATGGCGCCGCTGCCGTCGATCCGCTCGTCCTGATTGGGATCGACGACGAGCTCCACCTCTTCGCTTTCCGGGCGCTCGGAGCGATCGTTAATCAGCGGCGCCAGGGCGCTCAGAAAGGACACCTCTTCCAGGGGCAGGATGCCGAACAGGACCAGCACGCCATAACGGAACAACACTGCGGCGCCTTGCGCGCCGGCACGCACCACCAGCGGGGAGTTCGCCAGCCGCTCCGCGTTCTCCAGGGCGCGCACGTCGATCCGACCGCCGACGAAAAGCGCGCGGGCGCGCAGCCGGGTCTTTCCTGCAAAGAGGGATTGGGTCATAAGTCTGCGGGAATTCTGCTCCAAAGCCATGGTCAATGGAAGCGCGTCCCGGTCCGCTACGCCCCGGGGGCGGCATATCCGCCGCCCGTCATCGGCATGGAACGGGTACGGTGCTGGCCCCGTTTCCGCGCCGCGCCCGGGCGCTTGTGGGGATGGAATCCCGGCGGCGGTTCCACCACTGCACCGTTCCGGCGATAATGGTCCCTGGCCGTCGCCCGCAGGGTTGCGGCCGACGGTGCCATACAGGGCACAGGTCCGTGGAGGGCCCATGGGCGATGGATGCCGGGAGCAGGTATTACGGGTGACCGCGGCGCTGGGTCCGCGCTCGATCCTGACGGTGGGTGCCCAGGCGGCGCAATGGCTCCAGGACTACGCGGATGCACACCCCGATTGCCGGGTGGTGGGCATCACCGGGACGGATCCGGCGGCGGAATTGGCAGGCGTGCCGCGCTGCGACCTGGCGTTGGTGGCCGGCGCCCTGGAGCAGCTCCCGGCGCAGGGCGCCGGCGTGCTTTTGTCCCGGTTGCGGGATCTGCATGCGCGGTCTCTGCTGGTCCGCGTGCCGATCGGCGCGCGATGGCCCGGCCATGCCAGCCACTGGACCCGCAACGACCTGTTGGGCTACGGCTTGCAACTGGTGGCGCAGTGCCCCGGGGAAGACGGGCCGGTGCATCTGTACCGGTTTGATCTGTACGATTACAAGAGCACCCCGGACTGGCTCAATCCGGACCAGTGGGCCCATCCGGAGCTTTGGGATAAATACCGGTGGTAGCCGCGTGCGGCGGCCGGTTACACACGCAGGAGGTGATGCATGACACAGTGGTCGCGGCGGTGGTGCGCAATGGCAGCGGGGCTCGGATTGATCATCGGTTTGACGACCAGTGCCGGCGCATGGGCCGCCGGAGGTGGTGGGCGCGTGACCTTCGATACCAGCGCCGGGCGTTTCGTGGTGGAACTGTTCCCCGGCAAGGCCCCGAAGACGGTGGCCAATTTTCTCCGCTACGTGCATGAGGGTTTCTACGACGGCACCATCTTCCATCGCGTCATTCCCGGCTTTGTGATTCAGGGCGGCGGCTATACGGAACATTTTCAGCAAAAAGCCACCCACGCGCCGATTCCCAACGAGGCCGCTAACGGTTTGAAGAACCTGCGGGGTACTATTGCGATGGCACGCACCTCAGATCCGAATTCGGCCACCAGCCAGTTCTATATCAATCTGGGGGACAACTTGGCGCTGGACCATCACGCCGACACCCCGGCAGGTGCCGGGTATACGGTATTCGGCCGGGTGGTGGAAGGCATGGATGTCGTGGACCGCATTGCGCAGGTCCCCACCGGCGCCGTCGGTCCGTTCCCCAGCGATGCCCCGCTTACCGCGGTGGTGATCCGCCGGGTGACGATCGCAACGGGCGCCGGGGCGGCCGCGCCCCGGCATGGTGCGCATCCTGCCCCGGCTCACGGCACGCGCTGAGTCCCGCATGGATGCACCGGCGGCCGGGCAGATCCCCCGCGCCACCGGTCCGGAGTAGACTGTAGGTACCGGCCGGACGGACGGGCGGCCGCGAGGAGGCGCATCGTGCACGAGTCCCCTGCGTTTTCGATACACGCCCTGGAACTGGGGCCGATGGAGAACTTTGTTTATCTGATCCACGATCACGGCTCCGGTCGTGCTGCGATCGTGGATCCCGCGTGGGAGGTCTCCCGTGTGATCGCCCTGGCTCGCAAGCGGGGGGTGCAGATCACGGACATACTGCTTACCCACAGTCATCACGATCACATCAACGGGATCCAGGAGGTGCTGGATCAGTACGATGCTCAGATGCACCTGCTCAAGCCCGAGGCCAAATTCTGGGGCCGCTACCTGGATATTCCTACCCTGCATCACGGGGGTGACGCCATCGAGCTCGGCGATACCCGGATCGATGTGCTGCATACTCCCGGCCACACCCCCGGTTCGGCGTGTTACCACGTGCATGGCAATTTGCTTACCGGCGACACCCTGTTCGTGTTCGGCTGTGGTCGCTGCGACCTGCGCGGGGGCGACCCGGAACAGATGCACGCCACGCTGCGGCGCATCACGGAGCAGTTCCCCGCCGAGACCGTGATTCATCCCGGGCACAACTACGCGGAGTTGCCGAGTTCCAGCCTGGCGGAGCAGATCGACGGTAATCCGTTTCTGCATTTTAAAAACGTGGAGCGCTTCGTAGAATATCGGATGCGCTATCACGACCATCACCGCCATGCCCCCTACCGGCCGGTCGCGGTGGGTGAGGAAATGGACTGAACTCCGGCGCGCCGGTCCTGGGGCCTGGGTCCAAGGTCGGCGCCGGTTTTGAGCCGTCCGGTCCGGCCCGGCATTTGGGGTATGCCACCACGACCTGGACGGAACAGCGCAGGTCCATTACGCGTCTATAGGGTGTGCGGGGGCCTGTGTCTGGACCGCGCTGTGGAAACCGGGGGCGCATCGGCCAAGTCTGCGGCCATGCGGCCCCCGCGGGTTCTTGATCTGGATTTGGGGGGGGAGGACATGGGAAAGCACGTCCTACGTTGGATGGCGGCGGCGCTGCTATGGGCGGTCGCTCCCGCGCACGCTGGCCACAGGGTGCTCGATGCGTTTGTGGCAGGTGCCAGCCCGAGCCAGGAAGTAGCCGCCACGCCGGTGATTTCTCCAGCGAGTTGTTTTGCCATCTTCCGGTTTTTAGCCAAGGAGTCGAAGGTCCGCTACCGGCTGGAGTGTTTCAATATCCGGGGTGTGGTCGGGGCGCATCTGCATCTCGGTTCGGCGCGCATCAACGGCCCCGTGGTGGTGCCGCTGTTCAGCACCAACCGACCCACCGGGGAGGTGGACGGCACGTTGAGCCAGGGCGTGTTGACGCCGGACCAATTGGTGGGATTCAGTCTGGACGACCTGCTGGAAGCCATGCGGACGGATCGCGCCTACGTGAATGTGCACACGGTGGCCTATCCCGCTGGCGAAGTGCGGGGCCAAGTGATAGGGGTCCAACTGACGATATTGGAAGGTCTTCCGTTTTAGACGTGCGCGGGCACCGGTGCCCTTGACCGGATCCGTCGCCCCCAGTAAGGTGAGCGCGGTGGATGTCCGCCCGGCTTGGTCTGGACTTCGGCGGCCAAGCCGGTCCAGGTCTGCGGTGTTTCAGCTCCACGCGCCGAGGTGGCGGAACCGGTAGACGCGCTGGTTTTAGGTACCAGTGGGCAACCCCCGTGCGAGTTCGAGTCTCGCCCTCGGCACCACCTGTGCAAGCCGCCGATATCGCCGCATTCCCGCCGACTCTGTCGGTATCCATGGCCGTTGCGCCCTGCAATAGCGATGTCGTGCGTTATGCAGGCGGGTGACGTGCCGTGGATCCCCGATCACTCGAGAGGATATCTGACCCCGTGAAGGCTTCCTGGAAGGACAGCATCTACCTGCAGAGGGAAGAGCTGGCGCGCATCCTGTCCCTGCCACTGGCACACCTCGCGGAACGATGCGTGCCGGCGTGGGGCGATCGCCAGCGCTTGGATGGGATTCTCATGGAGGGCTTTACCGGCATTCCCCATTGCACGTACCTGTATTGCGTCAATACCGACGGCATACAGATCTGCGACAACGTTGGCGTGGACGGAATTGGCCCGGAACACTACGGCCGCGACCGCTCGCAACGCCCGTACATGAAGGAGGCGGTTCCCGCCTGGGGATTTCTGCTGTCCGACGCCTACATCAGCTTGGTGGCCAACCGCCCCTCGCTCACGGCCCTGCAGGTCGTGCGCGCGGATTCCAGTCCGCTGGGTTATCTAGGCGCGGACTTCGACCTGCGCAATCTGCCGGTGACGTCGGAGCTCTACGAGGAACCCGGCTACTGGCGGCAGGTGAAGGGCGATCCGTCGATCCGCGGCCAGGTCTTTCAGCAGTGCCGGATCGACAGTCCCATGGACCTTGGCATCGAACAGGCGCTTTCCATCCTGGAGGAACTGCTGACCGAGCGCGGCGTGTTTCAATGCCAGATCCATTTCTCCAGCAGCCAAGCAACAATCTGGACCCTCGACGACCCGTTCCGCTACCGTATTCTCGATCACGAGGCCTTGAGCGATCCGGACATTTGTCTGGTGTTCCCGCCGCGGCCCTATCCTGCTGACGCAGCGATTCCGCAGGCCGACGTCAATCGAATTCTGGCGACCATGCGGTCCCTGCGTCTTGTCGACCCGACCATCTACCTGCGCACCGGCTCGATCAACATCTTCAATGGCATGATCAGTCTGACTTTCTCCTGCGATGGATCACACTACATGTCCTATGTGGAATTTCTGTTGAAGGATACCTCGTTCTGGTTTTGAGCGACGGCCGTGGCGCAGCGGGGCCGGGGTCGCATTTGTTCGCGGGGGCAATCGCTGCGGGGCCTCTGCGCCGGACGTGCATTCTGCGTGGTGTTTCCCCCGGGCCTTGCTCAGGGGCGTCACCAACGCACACTGGGCATAGGTGCCGGTTTCCGACCATGGCCGATCTTGCGATCTACCTGACATCCGGCGGCGACGTCAACACGCCGCGGATATGCGTCGCGGTGCCGATGTGGCGCTCGCGGCCCGGTGTGCATCCATGAGTCAGCGCTCCGCCGAAATCCGCCTCGACACCGGCGAGTTGCACCGTCGGCTCGAGACCCTCGTCTACCGGGTGCTCAGCGTGCGGCGCAGCGTGCAGGCTCCAGCACAGGCGTTGGCGGCCCATGAAGGCCCGGATCAATACCGGTTCCTGCGCGCGGTAGAGCTGATCCGCAACACCAGCGACGAGCTGGCCTTCAATTTCGTGATGTTCGCGCCGCCGGCACTGAGTTTGCTGGCGGATGAGGACTGGGACGAGTGGGTACTCTACATCATGTCGCGCTACGATCACGGCGGTGTGTTGTCCGCCATCGTGGCCATGCAGAAGGTGCCTGAGTACGTCGAGTCGGTAAGCGGCGCGCGCTTCCGGGTGCGTTTCGAGGACATCGCGCGGCGGCTCGATCCCTTCGTGCTGGGCCTGAACGGCCGCCCGCTCAAACTCGCCACGGCTGAACACTCCTATACGGATACCGGCACCCTGTATTTGCCCGTGGCGGTCGGACGGTTTCGCGACCGTGACCGCAACGCGCGGCTGTACAAGACCACCGCCGTGCATCTGTGGGCGCAGACGTGGTTCGGAACTTGGCGCCGGAGCGTGTCCGAGGCGGTGGGCCGATTTCCAGAGCCGGAGCGCGCGCTGGCCCGCTTCCATGCCCTGGAGACTTTGCGCCTGGATGCCTGCATCGGCCGCGAGCTCCCGGGCATACGCCGGGAGATGCGCGGCCTGTGCGAGGACTTGGACTTGCCGGCCCTGCCTCCGGGGGCATGGAGCGACGCCGCGCGCCGCTTGCGCGAGCCGGATGCCACCGTGGAGGATAGCCATGCGTTGCTTGCCCGGTGCTATGGTGTAACAGAATTCCCGGCCCCCGTGCCCTATCAGGGGCGGTTGGTTCCGGACCGCGCGGAACAGACCCTGGCCGCGCGCAAGACACAGGATCGCCAAGTCCTGGCGCGAGTCCTGGCCGACTTGAAGGAGCAGCTCCCGGGCGGCGCGCGGCCGCTGGCCTCGGAGGACGGGGATGTAGAACGCCCGTTCCGCGTGCACAAGACTCCGGAACCGGACGGGCCCGATGGTTTCCGTTTTGAACTCACCCTGCATGGAGAGCCGATCCCGCCGCTGGCGGATGTGCGGCAACTCCTGGATTCCATCGGCCAGGACCTGGGCCAGATCCCCGATGACTATCTGGTGCCTGCCGGTCCCGGGGGGTATCGCCCCGGAGACAGCGGCGCCGGTCGGGACGCGGGGACGGACGCCGGGGGCGGCGCCCACCGTTACGACGAATGGGACTTCATGCGCCGCCAGTACCGCACCGACTGGTGTTTGCTGCGCGAGCGCGATGTCCATCCGCTCTGGGACGACTTTGTGGCGCGCACCCGGCGTAAATACATGGGCCTGTTGAAACATCTGCGCCGCACCTTCGAGGCGGTGCGGGGCCAGGACCGGCTGTTGCGCCGCCAGCCCGACGGCGACGATGTGGATCTGGACGCCGTGGTGCAAGCCTATGCGGACCGGCAGGCCGGTTTTGAAGGACGCGACGCCTTGTTCGTCAAGCGACGGCGCGTGGACCGGGATATTGCGGTGCTTTTTCTGGTGGATATGAGCGGTTCCACCAAGGGTTGGGTGAACGAGCTGGAGCGCGAGGCGCTGGTGTTGTTGTGTGAAGCGCTGGAGACCTTGGGCGACCGCTATGGCATCTATGGGTTCTCCGGGTTTACCCATCGGCGTTGCGAGCTGTTCCGGATAAAACGTATTGACGAGGCCTATAGCGACGAGGTGCGTGCGCGCATCGGCGGCATCCAGCCCAAGGATTACACGCGCATGGGGGTGGCAATTCGTCACCTGACGCGACGGTTTCAGGAGATCGATGCCCGTACCCGGCTTCTCATCACTCTGTCCGACGGTCGTCCCGATGATCAGGACGGCTACCGCGGCGCCTACGGGATCGAAGATACCCGGCAGGCACTGTTCGAGGCCCGCCACCAGGGCGTGCATCCGTTTTGCATTACCATCGACGATGAGGCCATGGACTATCTTCCACACATGTTCGGCGCCGCGAACTTCACCGTCATCAGCGACGTGCGCAAGCTGCCGTACCGGGTATCCGATATCTACCGGCGTATCACCGGCTGAGGAGTTATGCGAGACCGGACGTTTAAGCGCGGGCACCGTAGCGGCCATCGAGAGCTTGGCCGGGGTGTGGGATGAGTGCCCATCGGCCTCACGTCATCGGATTCGACGACGCCCCGTTCGCGTCTGAGCATCGCGGCGACGTGCGGGTCGTCGGTGCCGTGTACACGGGGCTGCGGCTGGATGGCGTACTGTTTTCCAAGGTGCGGCGGGATGGGATCAACGCGACCCGGCGCTTGGTGGAGATGGTATCGGGTTCGCGCTTCATGCCACGGACCCACGTCCTGTTGCTTCAAGGCATTGCCTTGGCGGGTTTCAATGTGGTCGACGTCAACGGCCTGTACGACGCCCTGCGTATTCCCGTGATCGTGGTGGTGCGCAAGACCCCGGATCTGGATGAGGTACGCCGCGCGCTGTCGGAAAACATGCGCGGCGGACGCCGTAAGCTGGCGCTGATCCATCAGGCGGGGCCCGTGGAGCCGATCGCGGGGGTCTTCGTGCAGCGGGTCGGCATCGAGAGCGTGGAGGCGGAACGCATGATCCGCGCGCTTGCGGTCCACAGTGCGGTTCCGGAGCCGCTGCGCACCGCCCATATCATTGCCGGTGCGATGACACGTGCCGCGGGGCGGTACAGGCGGGGTCGAGCTTAACCCGCCGCGCCGCCGTGCGTTGCCGCGGGAGCGCGGCCCGCAGAATGTTTGTGCGCCACGTTTCCCGTGCGCCCGTCCCGGTGTCCATCGCCGCGACCGTCATGGGCGCCCCGTATATGTAACACCAGGGATACCCGGCGATTGAGTGCGCGTTCCGCCGGGGTGGCGTTGCCGGCGCGTGGGCGGGTAGCGCCGTAGCCGATGGCGCTCAGGCGGTCAGCGGCCACACCCTGGGAAATCAAGTAACGCGCGACGGTGGTGGCGCGCGCCGTGGACAGTTCCCAGTTGGAGGGGAATCGCGCCGTGTGGATCGGTGTAGCGTCGGTGTAACCTTTCACGGATACGGCGTAGTCATTTTTATTCAGCATCGCGGCGATCTTGTCCAGCAGCGCGCGCCCGGTAGGGCCAAGTTTGGCGTCCCCCGCGGGGTAAAGAACGTCGTCTGTAATGATCAGGTTGACTGCGGTCGCGGAACGCACCACCTCCACCTTGCCATCGAGGTCACTCGGGATGGGAATGGACACGGCGTGGACGGGCGGCGCTTGGACATCGTGCCGGTCCGCCGTGGTGCGTACGGGTGTCGAAGCGGTGGGCGGAGGAGGCGTCGATTCCCGGGTGACGGTCCCGCTGAGCCAAGCGTAGAGCGGCGGCGCGAGCGAGGATCGCGGCCGGGAGGCAGCGCGCACGATCAGCAGGGGCTCGGTGCTGGCGCGCGACGGCACGATCGAAATCGGAGCCGGAACCGGCACCGTTGCGGTGGCATGCGGGCGCACCGGTTTCGGTATTACGCTTGCTTGGGCCAGCACCGGTTCCGGTACTGCGCTCGTTTGGACCAGCTTCGGCCGGAGGTCGCGTATTGCCGGCAGGGACAGGCGCGCAGGCGGTTCATGCCGGGTCGCGCCCTTAGGCGCCGCAGGTTCTGTGACGTGGGCGACGGCGACGGACGACGCATGGGTGGCGGCTGCCGGGTGGCGCTTCATCGGATGGGACTTTATCTGGGTCAGGGGTGGGGTCAGTGACGTCACGTGGCTGGACGCACCAGGTGGGAGCCTGCTAAAGGCGAACAGCAGTACGAACACGGTGAGCAGCAGGGTGACGAGGTCGGCGAAGCTCAGCAGCCAGATGGCGTCGGAGTCCTCGGCGGCGGTCGGCTCAACCTGCGGAGCGAACTGGTAAGCGCGTGGACTTTGTGGCGCCTGCGCCGATACGTACATGGTCGCAGGGGTCTCAGGCCGCGTGGGCCAGCGTGCTGGCGGGGCGCGGCGTGCTCTGCTGCTGGACCATGCACGCGGTCAGTGTGTCCCGGATTATGAGCGGATGACGGCGCTCGTGGAGCAGTACGACGCCCTCCTGGATGACATTCATGATGACGGCCCGCTGCTGGGCACAACGTTCCATTTTCATTGCCAGCGGCTTGAAGATCATGTTGGCCAGAACGATGCCATACAAGGTTGTGATGAGGGCGAAGGACATCCCGGCCCCGATTTGACCGAGGCCCGCGTGGCCGAGGTTGCCGAGGATCTGGGTCAGGCCGAGCAGGGTGCCGAGCATGCCGAAGGCGGGCGCGAAGGACGCCATGGTGCGCAGGATCTGCGCGTCGGACTGTTCGCGGTTGCGGGCACCGGCGACGCGCCACTGCATGACCTTGATGATTTCGTCAAGCGGTTCCCGGTCGATCACCATCTGCGCGCCATTGCGCAACAAAGGGTGGTGAATCTGTTCCAGGGCCCGTTCGCACGCACCCAGGTTTCCGTTGCGGTACCAGTGGGCGACCTCCAGCAACTGTTTGAGTTCGGTGTCGAGGTTGATATCGTCATCATGCAGGAGGGTGCGCATGGATTTCGCCACACGCACCACATCTCCGACCGGCCGGCTCACCAGCGTGGCGGCCAGCGTGCCGCCGAACACCATCAGCAGGCCCGGGATATTAAACAGCATGCCCAGGTGCTGGTGTGAGAACAGGGCTCCGAGTACGAGGACGAGGAGGCCGCCCAGCAGGCCCACCAGGGTCGATTTGTGTGTTCCCAGGATCCGGTTCATGACAGCTCCTTTCGCTTTTACCTGTGCACAGCAAGTTTCGTACCGGCCGCCACCGGGGTGCTGGCGCGCCGTTAGGGCGCGACCTGAGGTCGCGGCGGCTACCGGGACCTGCCGGGGGGCGGAGGACCCAGGCCGAACGGCGGCAACGCCTTGCCGCCCGTCGCCGGTGGGGGTTGCAGGGGACTGGATCGGAGCGGTGTCGCCGGCGCGGCGTCGCGGGTTTTGGCAGCGGCACATGAGGCCGCATTGGATCGCTTGCAAGATCAGGGTATATTTTCGTGGCGGTGGGGTTCCGTGTCTCCCGCGCCGACCGCTTGCACTACCATAGACACGGGCAAATCTCGGGAAGGGTGGTGATGGCCTCGGTGAAAAGACTTGCGCTCGTCCTTTTGGTCCTGTTCGCCTGCGTCGGGTGTGACCAGGTGACCAAGTATGCGGCACAGCGATTCCTGACGCCGGGTACGGTGATCACCCTTGCGGATGGTGCCGTAAGGCTGCAGTACGTGGAGAATACCGGGGCGTTCCTGAGTCTTGGAGCGGGTCTTTCGGACCGCCTCCGTTATCTGGCATTTACGGTAGCGACATCGGTCGTGCTGGGGGTAATCGCCAGCTACCTGCTCCTGTCGCGAAACCTCGGACGGTCGTCCGCTTTCGCTTGCTCATTGATCCTGGCCGGCGGCATCAGTAACGTCATGGACCGGGTATTGCACGGGGGCGCGGTAGTCGATTTTCTCAATGTAGGCATCGGCCGCTTGCGAACCGGGATATTCAATGTCGCGGACGTGGCGATCGTCGTGGGTGCGCTGACGTTGTTGGTGGCCGGGGTCGTCCGGCGTGGTGACCAGCACTGCGCTTGACGACCCGGAACGCGCCGCGCCGGTTGGGGGTGCGCCCCTGCTCCGGCCGCGGTGCGGTTTCCAGGCCGCCGGATCTGGGCCACTTGTGACACCGCGTAGGCGATCGCGCAACCAGGCCTCCCGGAACTCCAGTGCGGGGGCCGGGGCTGCGGCGTCGTGGGTTTGTCGTGGTGGCTGGTGACCGGTTTGGAACGGAAGCCGCGGCGTAGCGGAGTTGGGCGATGCCCATAGTCCTCGAAGAACCTTCCCTGGAAGATCCCAGCCGCGCCTCCCTGCGGGCCGCCTACCTGGCCGATGAGCAGGCCTGCGTTGCTCCGCTGTTGACAGCCGCGGTGATCGACGCCGCGGCCGCGGCGCGGGTCGCCGGGCGCGCGCAGGCGTTGGCGCTGGGCGCGCGCGCCCGTGGACGCCGCGCCGGCAGCGTGGACGCCTTTCTGCACGAGTACGACCTCTCCTCCCAGGAGGGCATCCTGCTCATGTGTCTGGCAGAGGCGTTGCTGCGCATCCCCGACCCCGGGACCCAGGAGCGCCTGATCCAGGATAAGTTGGCCCGCGGCCACTGGGACGCACACCTGGGACACAGCCGGTCGCTGCTGGTGAACGCGGGCACTTGGGGCCTGCTCCTGACCGGGCGCATCGTCGTACTGGACGAGGGCACCCGCGCCGACCCCGCGCGTGCCCTGGAGCGGCTGCTGGTGCGTGGGGGCGGCAAGGTCCTGCGCCTCGCGTTGCGCCACGCCATCGGGATCCTGGCACGTCAGTTCGTGGTGGGCCGCGACATGGAGGAGGCCTTGGCGCGCAGCCGTGAGCCGGCGCAGCGCGGGCTGCGGTTTTCCTATGACTGTTTGGGTGAAGCGGCGCGTGGCGCAGCGGATGCCGAACGTTACTTGAAGGCCTACCGCGGCGCGCTGTCCGCGATCGCCGCCGCCGGGCCGGCGCCCACGGATCCCGTTGCGGGCCCCGGAATCTCCGTCAAGCTCTCGGCTTTGCATCCCCGCTACCAGTTTTCCCAGCGCCCGAGGGTGCATCGGGAACTGATCCCGCGGCTGCGCGCCCTGGTGGTGGAGGCCCGCGCTGCGGGCATTGCGGTGAGCCTGGACGCGGAGGAAGCCGAACGCCTGGAACTGCTGCTGGATGTGTTCGGCGCCGTGTTCCACGGGCCGGAGCTGGACGGTTGGGAAGGCTTAGGTATGGCGGTGCAGGCCTACCAGAAGCGTGCCCGGCCGGTGCTGGCATGGTTGGCGGAACAGGCGCAGCGCGCCGGACGCCGTATCCCCGTGCGCCTGGTCAAGGGCGCGTATTGGGACAGCGAGATCAAGCGCGCCCAGGAGTTGGGGTTCGACGGCTACCCGGTGTTCACCCGCAAGGCGGCCACGGACGTCTCGTATCTGGCGTGTGCCCGCGATCTCCTGGATCGTCCCGACGTCTTCTATCCGCAGTTCGCCACCCACAACGCCCACACGGTGGCCTACATCCTCGAGGCCGCGGGCACGCGCCGGGATTTCGAGTTCCAGCGCTTGCACGGAATGGGCGAGGAATTGTATCAAGCCCTTGCAGAGGATATCGGGGAGGGAGTGGCGTGCAGGGTCTACGCCCCGGTGGGGGGTCATGAGGCACTGCTTCCTTATCTGATGCGGCGCCTGCTGGAGAACGGCGCCAACACCTCCTTTGTCAACCGGTTGGTGGACGAGGCGGCGCCCATCGACCAGGTGATCGCCGATCCGGTGGTGCGGCTCACCCAGGTGGGGTTTCAGCCGAACCCCCGCACGCCCCCACCACCGGATCTCTACGGGGCGGAGCGGCGCAACGCCCGCGGCATGGACCTGGCCGACCCCGTCGTGCTACAGACTTTGCGTGACAGTCTGGAAACCGCCGCCGCGGTGTCGTGGCAGGCGGCACCCCTGATAGGCGGGGAAATGGGGAACGACACGCCGCGCCCGGTGCGCGATCCGGCGGATCGGCGCCGCGTGGTGGGCACGGTTGTAGAGGCGGACGGGGCGGCGGTGGCCGCGGCGTTGGCGCGCGCATCCACCGCCGCGCCGGACTGGGATCTGTGTGGCGCCGACACCCGGGCGGCGTGCCTGGAACGTGCCGCGGACCAGTTCGAGGCGCACGCCGCGGAACTGGTCTATTTGTGCGTGCGGGAGGGCGGCCGCACCGTGCCCGATGCCCTGGCAGAGGTGCGCGAGGCGGTGGACTATTGCCGATACTACGCACTGTGCGCACGGCGTGACTTCGGTGTGCCGCGCGTGCTTCCGGGTCCCACCGGCGAAGATAACCAGTTGCACCTGCGCGGGCGCGGCGTATTCGCCTGCATCAGCCCCTGGAACTTTCCCTTGGCTATCTTCACCGGCCAGATCGCCGCGGCGCTGGCCTCCGGCAACGCGGTGCTCGCCAAGCCCGCCCGGCAGACGCCCCTGGTTGCGTGTCATGCGATCCGCCTGCTGCACAAGGCGGGGGTGCCAGCGGACGTTTTGCAGTTCCTCCCCGGTAGCGGCGTGGCCATCGGCGCACAACTGCTATCCGACCCGCGGCTCGCGGGCATCGCGTTCACCGGTTCTACGGAAACGGCCTGGACGTTGCAGCAACGGCTAGCCGAGCGCCGCGGCCCCATCGTACCGCTGATCGCGGAAACCGGCGGGCAGAACGCCATGATCGTGGACAGCTCCGCCCTGGTGGAGCAGGTGGTAGCCGATGTCCTCACCTCCGCGTTCAACAGCGCCGGGCAACGCTGCTCGGCGTTGAGGGTGGTATTCATACAGGAGGAGATGGCGGAGCGGTTACTGGATCTGCTTGCCCAGGCCATGGACGAATTGCGCATCGGCGATCCGGCGCGGCTCGACACCGACGTCGGTCCGCTCATCGACGCCGCGGCCGTGGAAGGCCTGCAAGCCCACGTGGCGCGCATGGATCGAGAGAGCCGATTGTGCCGCGCATTGGCGTTGCCGCCGGAGTGTGGACACGGCAGTTACTTCGCGCCACGCCTCTACGAGATCCCGAACCTGGCCCTGTTGGACCGCGAAGTGTTTGGACCGATCCTGCATGCCGTCCGCTATCCGGCCGGGGCCCTGGATCAAGTGATCGACGCCATCAATGCCACTGGCTACGGGCTGACCCTGGGCGTACACACGCGCATCGATGCTACCTGGGAGCGGGTGCGCGAGCGCGCCCGCGCCGGCAACCTCTATGTGAACCGCAACATGATCGGCGCCGTAGTCGGCGTGCAGCCCTTCGGTGGCGAAGGCCTCTCCGGCACCGGCCCCAAGGCCGGCGGCCCCCACTACCTGCACCGATTCGCGCTGGAGCGCACGGTAAGCATCAACACCGCCGCGGCAGGTGGCAACGCCGGATTGTTATCGCTCACTGACGAATGAGGACTCAGTGGGGGTTAAGTCAGCGGGGGTCAGTCAGCGGGGGTCAGGCCTTTAGTTTCTAGGTCCGTTCGCTCTGCGACGGGGCGTGGGGCTCGCCTGCCATTTCAGCGACGAACCTAAGGCTTGCCCGTCTGGAATATATAAAGTAAGGGCCTGACCCTCTGGGACTCTCGTTTGGCCCGAAAAACCCCAGGCCGGGACTAGGCCGACCTACGGGAATCGGCGGGTCTGGAGTGGCATTTCAATTAGGTGGGGCAAGATCCATAGGTTTTGGCTTGGAGTACGGATTAGACGCCAGTATCTTCGGTGGTGCTGGCATATCTTTAGTGCAAGACGCTTCCATTGAATCGTGCGGTTGCAAGGCGGGAGGTAAGTAGCGATGGACAGACCACTACTAGGAAGAGCTTATTTCTTTTCCGGGCTCGTCCTCTTGACGATCAGTCTGCTCCTTCAGTCCATTGCCGCCTCCGCTGGCAAGATTGATTGGGTCCTGCTCGCAGCTTCCGTTTCCACTATAGGCATTATGTTGCTGTTTCTCGGTGTTGGCGTGCTACTTTTTCATCAGCGATCAGTTTTTTTCGACAAGGGGAATGCCTCTTCGCGCGCAGGCAGACTCTTTCACCAGGGATTAGCGGTAGCTAAGCTTGCCTTTTTTGCGGCGCTCGTTGTGGTAATTGTGGATTTGGCTTTGGTATTCATGCACGGCGATGGAATTGCCTCCCAATGGATAATGCGGCAGGCATATCTTGTCTTTTTGATCCTCCTGCCGTTGATATTGCTGCTCGATTGGCTCATACATCGCGCAAAGGGAAAACCAGGGTCAGATCCCAATTTCCGCTAATATTCGATTCCGACCAACGGGGGCAGATTTGTTTGTCGTGCAGATCGCCCGCCTACGACGCCAACGGCAACCGCACGCAGCTAACCGACAACGGGGCCGGCACCGCCTACCAGTACGCGGCGGGCTCCAATCGTCTGACCCAGGTGGGGGCCGACACCCGCACCCGGGATGGAAGGTAGAGCTGGGACACCCACAGATTAACGCAAGCCGACGGAAAGAACGGGACACCTACAAATCTTGGCCACGAAAAAGAAGGAAAAGAATGGGACACCCACGAATCTTGACCGCTGTGGGCTGAGGGAGTAGGTTTATTATGGAACTTGTCATAGACGTTCAAGGAGGAACGTATGACCCGCGCACGCAGGGAAGTGGTGTCGCTGGACGACACGCCGTATTACCACTGTATCAGCCGT
>NCBI01000030.1 GCA_002255365.1 Chromatiales bacterium 21-64-14 | reverse complement strand
TCGCTCATAGACCAAGAGTATAATATACAGCATGCAACGTCTCCAGGCCTTCAAATGCGAACTCATGCCTACCGGCGAACAGCAGCGCCAGATGCGCCGTTTCGCCGGATCGTGCCGTTTCGTGTTCAACAAGGCGCTGGCGTTGCAGAAAGAACGTCATGAGCGCGGTGAGAAGAAACTGGGCTACGCCGGGCTGTGCAAGGAACTCACGGGTTGGCGCAACGGAGCGGGGACGCCTTGGCTCTCCGACGCGCCCATTCACCCGTTGCAACAGGCGCTCAAAGATTTGGAGCGGGCGTATTCCAACTTCTTCGCCAAACGCGCCGACTTCCCGCGCTTCAAGAAGAAGGGCCGGCACGACCGCTTCCGCTACCCCGACCCGAAGCAGATCAAGCTCGATCAGGGGAACTCCCGCATCTTCCTGCCGAAGCTCGGCTGGCTGCGCTACCGCAACAGCCGGGATGTGCTCGGCACGGTGAAAAACGTCACCGTGAGCCGGTCCTGCGGCAAGTGGTATATCTCGATCCAGACCGAGCGGGAAGTTGTGCAACCGATACCGCAAGGCGGCGCGGTCGGCATCGACATGGGTGTTATCCGCTTCGCCACGCTCTCGGACGGCACGTTCTACGCGCCGCTCAACAGCTTCAAACGGCATGAGACGGCCCTGCGCAAGGCGCAGCAGGCCATGAGCCGTAAGATTAAGTTCAGCAACAACTGGAGGAAAGCAAAAGCCAGAGTACAGAAGATTCACTCCCGTATCGGCAACGCCCGCCGCGACTACCTGCACAAGACCTCGACCGCGATCAGCCAAAACCACGCGATGGTGTGTATCGAGGACTTGCAGGTGCGGAACATGTCTAGGTCGGCGGCTGGTACGACCGAGCAGCCGGAAAGAAACGTTCGAGCGAAATCCGGCCTGAACAAGGCCATCCTCGACCAGGGCTGGTTTGAGTTCCGCCGGCAGCTTGAGTACAAGCTGGCGTGGAACGGAGGCTGGCTTGTCGCCGTGCCGCCGCAGTACACAAGTCGGACCTGTCCGTGTTGTGGACACGTCTCGGCGGACAACCGGCAGACGCAGGCGCAATTCTTGTGTGTCGAATGCGGCTTCGAGGAAAACGCCGATGTGGTCGGCGCGATCAACGTTTTAAGGGCGGGACACGCCCGGTTCGCCTGTGAAGTGAGCGGTGCAGCAATGCCGCCAGCAGCAGGAACCCACCGAAGCGACTCAGGAGCGGCTCAATGCCACGCCTGAGCGCCGTAGGAATCTCCGGCATTCATGCCGGGGAGGATGTCAACGAGAAACTGGCCGAATCCCTTGCGGGGCCGATTCCGGAGGGAACCCCGCGACGACTTTACGGTACGACCCGCCTATCCGGAAAGGTCACCGCAGTAATCGGCGTGCGTAGGTCCGGGAAAACCACTTTACTACACCAACTGCGCCGCGACCGGTTGGGACACGGCGCCAAGCGCGACCAACTTCCGTATATGAACTTCGAAGACGAACGTCTCGCCGATCTGGATGCGAGTCAATTGGGATTTTTGCTCGATGAGTACGGCCGGCAAGTTCCGGGGGCTGGAGAAAAAAGCACGGTCACCTGGTGTTTCGATGAGATCCATTCCAGGCTGGGAACGATTCGTGCGGCGGCTGCTCGACTCCAGGATAGTTGAAATCATCGTAACCGGTTCCTCCGCCGCATTGCTTTCCCGGGAGATCGCAACGGCGCTGCGCGGGCGTGCCTGGGAAGTCCCGCTCTATCCATTCAGCTTCTCCGAGGCCCTGAGTCACCGCCGGCAAGCCGTCCCCGACGATCCTGGTTTTTCCACCGGCGCTGCACGCGCTCGGATCGAGCGGGCCTTTCAGGATTGGCTCACAATCGGCGGTTTTCCAGAGGCGCAAGGGCTGGGCACCGCGGCCCGGCGCCAGTTGCTGTTGGACTACGTGGACGTGGCAATATTGCGAGATGTCGTCGAACGCCACGAGGTAAGCAACGTGGTGGGTTTGCGCTGGCTCGTCCGGCACCTGCTCGGCAATGCGGCAGGGCTCTTCAGCGTGGAGAAATTCTATGCGACGCTAAAGAGCCAGGGCATCGCCATCTCCAAAGACACGGTGCACCAGCTGCTCGCCTATCTTGAGGATTGTTTCCTTGTGCATATGGTTTGGATGGAGTCGACTTCTGAGCGCCAACGCATGGTAAATCCGCGTAAAGCCTATCCGGTGGACGCTGGGTTGATCCCGGTATTTGATCGCAGTGGACGCAGCAACAGCAGACATGCGTTGGAGACTGCCGTGCTCGTTGAACTCGAACGCCGCCGCTGCACCGTTACTTATGTGCGCACACCTGGCGGCTATGAGGTCGACTTCCTCGCCAGAAACGCGTCGGGAGAAGTTGAACTGCTTCAGGTCTGCGCCGACGCCAGCGACCCCGAGACCGCGGAACGCGAACTTCGGGCGCTGGCTGAAGCAGGGAAACAGCACCCAGAAGCCCGGAAACGGCTGCTTACGCTTACCCGTGACGGGTTGCCCGCGAATCCGCCCCCTGGGGTAATTACCCAGGCAGCGTATGAGTGGATGCTATCGTCGCCGGCGCGTTGAATGGGGCGAGGCTCGTGGGACGAAACCATCCATTCTGGATACCGCTCGGGACCCCGTCTTCGGGCGCTCGCAGCCAGCCCAATTACGCCGATCCCAGACGGCGCCATTACGACGATCGCCGGCTTGCATTTCCCCGTGATCATGGATAATAGAGCGTAGACATACCAGACCTACCGGAGGCAGTTTGATGAACCACCTGACCAAAATTCTCATCCTTACAGCCGCCGCGTTTGCGACGTTGACGCTGCCCGGGTGCGCAAGCGATAACGCCGGAACTATCCACTCGACCGTTATTGTCGGACATCCCGATCTGTCCAGATTCAGCGGACGCGCGTTCGTTCTGCGGAGAATCTCCACGAATTATCTGCACCATTTTGAAGGAGAAGGCTGGGACGTTCTCAGACCGCGCCACTGCCTGCCGGATTGGGCGTATCAGAAAGAACTGCGCTACGACGTGAATAAAATTTGGAAATACTATCACTTGGGTCAAGGCTCCGAACCCGCGGTTCCGGTCGATATCGTTATCCGGGTACTGGAAGCCTCGCATGGACAGTTTCATGGTAGGAACCTTCTAACGGATATCCATATCCAAGGAGCCACCTTTCGCACTAAGGCGCAGAGCGGCCCCGTATCCATTTTTGTCCCTATGTGGGCGACCGATCGCTGGCTTATTCCACCCGCCGCGGAGCAAATCGGGTTCGTGGTGAAATCGCTTCAGAAAGGCAATCCGGAAGTGATATCCAAACGTAGCGACGCTTTGTCCGGTCAATGGGGTGGTCCGCCTGCGACTGCGATGCTTTTAGGTGGTTTGGTTCAAATCCATACCCGCGGCGTCGGGTTCCCGATGATCGAGGCTGAAATGGAACAAGCAACCGGCCTGACTGCAGATCAGCTCTCTGCGCTGTGCGACAAGGGAGGCGGGAAGTAAAAATCCGCCGGCGCGGAGGTTCTCTTCGCGTCGGCGGTAGCTTCTACGGCAGCGGTGGCAACGATCCATAGGGGTTGTTTCCGGTATCGAGCACCGGATAACCCGGCGACCCGCCCGTGAGCGGCATCTGGGACTTCTGCATGCCCAGCGGTTGCGAGACCCGCGCATCGCCCGGCGCGTAGGTCTCGGTGGCGTTGACCGCCCCGACGCTGCTCGGCATCGACTGCGCGTTGTTCGCCGGCGGCACGAATGGATTACTGGCCGGGGACGGGCTCACCGAGGTGAAGGTGCCCGGCCGCCAGTCCCACACCGATGCCTGAGTTGTCGGAGCCATCGCATTTGAAGCCGCACTGTCACCGGCCGGATAATTGGCGGTCCCGAGACTCTTGAGATAGTTGGCGATGTTTACCGCGTATGCCGTGTAGGCCGGAGCGCCCGAAGCGCCGCCAAATCCCGGTAGAGGGCTCGTCGAGCTTGCCGGGCCGCCGAGACTACCGCCACCGGCCGCCGACCACCCGAGACTGCCGGCGGCACCAACCGTGGCAGCCGCGGTAGCCATTGTTGCAGTGGTCACGGGGATTCCGAGAGTCGTGAGTGCCCCGGCCAATTCAATGTTAACCTCAGTCATCAAGGCCGGCAGCGCCTCCGTTGCCGCCCCCCACGTTACCGCCGTCAGCGCCGCGGCGATGATTATCTCCAGGATAAACCCGAACCCCGAAACCGACTTCACGTGCTGGAACGCCAGCCAGTTCCCGGCCGGCATCGTGTTGCCGGCGCCCTCGGCGACGAAGGTTACTCCGGCCGGCACCCGCAGCCCCGCCCAGGCCTGCGTATAGCCACCGCCCTGCGTATTGCTGAAGTGCCCCGTACTCGGATCCCGCCAGACCGTCGCCCCACCGCCGAGGGTATGCACGCCGCGGAACACGCTCGCCGTCGCCGCCCCGGTCAGACCGCTGAGTGCCGGCTGCACGGGCAGCGTGTAGCCGGTTGTCTGGCCGATTGCAGCGCCGAAGGGTACTGCGAGCGTCCAGACCGGCGAGTCCGTCGTCTTCAAGGTCGTGGTCGTCGTCTTGATGAAGAAACCGCTCGTATGCACGGTCTTCACCGGATTCGCGTTGAGCGTCGCGATGAGCGCATGAGCGGCCCAGATGTGCTGCATCGTCAGCCCGACCGCAGTCAGGAAGGCGTTGGGCTGGATATCGTAGAACGCGCCGTAATCGGTCGTTCCCGCTGGCGCGCTGAATTGCCACCACGGATTCTTTCCCTCGAAATCGCGTGCAAAAATCGTCCCGTTCGCTGGGCTGACCCGTGCCTCCTGCACGTAGATGGAACCTCCGCGGCGTACCGTGCGCACCGCGTAGATGTACCCGGTGAAGGTGTCCGGGTCATAGACGGCGAACACCTCCGCCTGGTTCACAAGGTTCTGAACGACCGTGTTCGACAGCTCCGCCGCCGGAATTCGTAGGATCGCCGCGCTGAAGCGGTTGTTCACGTAGACGATGTTGCCTTTCATCGGCTGCGCGCCTGGTGGTGCGATCCCGGCCAGGAACGGGCTGGCCGCGCCGCGGCTGAACGGCGCCCAGGACAAATCCGCCGCCTCCGCGGGGATGAGCGTTGAGACGAATAGAAAGGCCGCGGCGGTCAGCAGCGCCATCGCCCGCATTATGGCGTCAAAAATGCCATCATAACGGCTGCTCTTTAAGTTGCCCATACAACTTCCTCTCTTTAATAATGATCGCATACGTTGACGGTATATCCGTTGTCCCATGCACAGTAGTTCCAACCTGGGAAAACACTCCATGTCAAACCGTTTCCGTTGGGACTCGTAATACGCTGAGATGTCGTATACGGGTTATATACAATCGATCGTTCCCCGCGGTCCCCGGGCACTGGACCGTCAAACAACACCGCCAATGTTCCGACCGGTGCGGCGTTCGTCATATAGACCACGCCGCCGTACCACGACTGACTCCCGTCGCGCCGTGAATATCCTGGAACCCACCCCCTCCATGCGCTCCACGATTCCGCCGCGCCGTTAATTAGAACGTTCGAAGGATTCTTCTGGTCGATGCATAAGTCCTGTCCGGTGGAAAGGATTCTCTCTGTGTAGAAATGCTGATAGCTCGTTGAAATAGACGGCAGTGGGTTCGGGGTATAATCGGATGCTGGAAGCTGGTGCACCGTGTCCGCGTATACTGAATACACCGCGCCGGTTCCCCACGGGTCCACGATATCATTACCAAGATAGCTGGCCGGCGTCTGCCCACTCGGAACTGTCACCGTGGCCTGCTGGCTATAGCTCTGTGTGGGTGAGACCTTTTGTTGCGTGATATTCGTGAGCAACTGAAACGTCCCGGTCGGCTGCACGAGGTACTCGTCGAACGAATAATCGAGTAGCCAGCCGATGGTTCCGCTATTCTTGAATAGGGTTGCACCGCCGCTTGCGTCTTGGCACCCGAAGGAATTCGTATCCGCACTCCTCGATGCGATCCCAACTGCCACCACCGCCTGCTGCGTCCCGCTTGCAGATGGCGGCGTGTAGACGGGTTGCACCGCACGCCCGTAGAGCACGAACGCTTGCGTCGCGTTGTATTGCTGCATCAAGACATATACCGGCCCGGGTGTAGTTTTATTTCCGATCATCGCCGCCAGCCCCACATCCGGGTCGAAGGTGATGTTCGGATTGTGAATCGCACCTGGTGCGAACCCACCGCAGATGCCACTGCCCGGCTGCTGCTGACAATTGATATCGACCGGCTGCCCGCTAGTATTTTTTGCCGACTGCGGTTCGTCGTATTCCCCGTACTGCCCGAGCAGCCCGCCGCTGTGCAGGTAGTTCTGCGTGTGCCACACGCTTCCGGCGATCGTTTTCATAGTCAGCGTTGGGGCGCCGGTTGCCGGGTTAATACTGATGTCGGCCACCGCCCACGTCAACGTACCGGGGTTCGGGAGTGTCCAGCTCGATGGTAGTCCCTGTACGACAGCCCCCTCGTTGTAGATCGCGAATAGCGCCGTCGCCCGGTTGTCTACGACGTGCACCCCGAGATTCCGATACGTCCCGTTCGGATTTACCCATTCCCCGGCAACCGCCTTGACCTTTTTACCCGACACCGTGATTTCCTGCACGAAATCAAATATCGCCCCGGTCGGTTGGGCGTGAAGCGCCTGCATCACTCCCACCGCAGCGGTGGCGATGGCCCCCTCGAACCGGTTGAAGTACCCTCCGACCGCGTCGGCGCCTGACTGGTCCGACGAGTAGCTTGTCGGTAACCCGCTCGCGCTGATGGGCGGCACTAATCCAAGCACGTTAGCTTGTGCGGCAGACAAATCGATTTCCGTGAGCGCCGGGGTCATGATTCCGGCGCCGGAGAGAACGTAGGATTGATAGGCGGCTACCTGGGTCTGCGTACCCGCCGCAGTCTCCGTAATCGAGACCATCGGCTGGGAGTGCTCCAGAATCTGTGTATTGGGGACTGACGCCGCGGTTGCGCTACCGGCGAGGGCACTGACCGCCATGCAGCTCGTCAGCGTCATCGCGAATCTGAAACCGGATAGCCTCTTCATCAGTTCGCCTCCATTACGGCACGTCAGGCACAGGGATGTTGTGCCAACTTGAACCATACTGGATCTTTCCCGTGGCAAGCCCCCGAATACCCGCCGGTCGCGCCGTATATTTGACGGCGCGCCATCCGGCGCGTGCGGAGACGTTGCGCCGAGTACTCCGCGAGGAGCTACGGGCGGCGCGTCCCGGTTCCCGGTCTTGAAATCCGGCCGGCACCCCGCTCACGCCGGCGTTCGGTCGCCACTCACCGTATCCAACCGGTAATCCGCCTCACTGAGGTGACCGCCGGCCGACAATGTGTTCAGCGAGCCTTTTAAGGGCAACTTCAGCGCAGAGACTGCGCGAGCCTCGGCGTATTTGCATCCGACGTGCTGCAACCAATGGTGCAGGCCGCTTCTAAAAAATTCCTCCAGGTCCGCGACACCGAGCGACTTAAGGAACTGTTTGAAAAGATCCTCATTCGCCTCGATGAAACACGCGGCCAACATCTCGGCGCCCAACTCGCCGTACGAATAATTCCGGTCCTTCCGCACGGCCGCGAGATAAGCGGCATCGTCGTCCGGGGATGCCGTAGTGAATAAAGCGTGTTGATTTGTCATGAGTTCTCTCCGGTTGCACAATATACGGTGTTCGTGATCCAATCATCGGATCCAATGTTTGAAATGGAGGTGTTCCATGTCGGCTCACGATGACGATGACGAACCCCTTGAGGATCGCTTGGACGCGCTGGAAACCGCCGTTCTCGAATTGCTGAGAATCCACTCCGGCAAAGAACTCGAGAAATTCAAAGCCAGCGACCTTTCCGATTTGATAGAAACGGCCCGCGCACGCGGGCGCCGGTGGACAGAAGATTAGCGGTCCCTCGTCGCTGCGGTTGGCAAGATACTATCGACCGTCGCCCACCCGCACACGCTTGAAAAACGCCCTCGTTACGCTTTTATTCGGCGCAGCGACGACCCTTTGGTCTTTCCGGCATAAAAAAACCCGAGTCCGCAAGGGACCCGGGCAAACTCCGACTTGCGTCGGAGGGGAGGGGGAATTTTAGTGCAGCGGGTGGTAGTCACCTGCTGCATCGTCTTCCGGAAGCGGCGGCATCGGCGGTTGTTCCGTCGACACCGGTGCCGGCGCCGGTTCCGTACCGCTGGTAGGGCCGCGCCGGCGTGTTACCGCCGGAGTGTTATACGCGCGCCAGTCCATCGCCGGACCGTTCCAGGTCCAGTTGGGTTCCGGCTCCACACGGGGAACCGGTGCGGCAACCTCACTGGCGCCCTCGCCGGTCTCCTGGTTCGCCTGCCGCTTGGTTTGCCGTCGTACGGTAATCGTGGCGGCCTTGTCGCGCAGTTCCCTGTGCGCTTCCACCACGGCATACCCGGACCCAAGGATCCGCTTCGACAGCCTCTTCATTCGGTTCGGGCCCATGAAAAAGCTCGCCACGAACCAGAGAATCGCCAACGATATCATGAGCGAAAAAATGCTCATGATTTGTCCGATCACATCCATCTCTCGTTCTCCCATGGGAGCCCGAGGTATTCCCGTCCCCCTCCGGGGACAGGGACCCCGGGCGGGGTGGTGATAGCCGGTAACTGACCGACGGCAGTCCGTGTAGCACGGATGTTCCATTCGAATACTATCCCCACCCCCCACCTGCACGCGTCACGAATATCCGCCTCTCGCCGCCGTTATTCCGATCTTACGTTTCTCCCGAAACCGGTACGCTCGATACCGGATGCAGGCACTCACCACTGCCTGCCACGCCGCACCCGTTCATAGAACCGAACCAACTGGGAGGAATCGACCGATGGGCACTGAATTTCGTGTGGATCCCGAGATCGCCGCACTGATTCCGGAGCCGGACGCCGAGACGCTGGCCGCGCTCGAAGACACCCTGAAACGCGACGGTTGCCTCGACCCGCTGGCTGTCTGGGCCGAAGAGGGCCTTTTGCTCGACGGCCATCATCGCTACGAAATTTGCCGCCGTCACGGAATTTCCTATACCACCCACGCAATCCCCCTACCGTCCCGTGAGGACGCCATCGTCTGGGTCATCCAACACCAACTCGCCCGCCGAAACCTGACCCTCTATCAACGGGCCGAACTCGCTCTGCGTATGAGCGACGTGCTCCAGAAAATCGGTGAGGCGCGGCAGAAGACCGGTGGCGGTGACCGTCGGTCCCGAAAGGCCAAGGCTGTCGCCGCCGATCCTACAAAACCGCTTTTGCCCAATGTGGCGAAAGCGATCGGAACGGGCACCGATCCGAATTCCGACCGATGGGACACACGCGAGCAGCTTGCCCAAAACGCTGGGGTGGGCCATTCCACTATCGACCGCGTTCGTAGCATCATCGAGCACGGCACCCCCGCCCTCCAGCAGGCCGCCCGTTCCGGGGAACTCTCCGTCGCCGCCGCCTCCGAACTCTCCCAACTCTCCCCGGAAGAACAAGAAAAGCTCGTTGCCGATGGCCCCGTAGCCGCTCAACGCGCCGCGGCGACCCGGCGCGCCCAACGTGCTCCGCGGCGCCCGGCCTCCGGCGCTGTCGACCCAATGGCCATCCTGCAGCAGGCGACCCGCGCCGTGCCCGATCTGGAGCGCCGCGCGCCGTTCGCTCTGTACAGCCTGGTCCAGATTTGGGATGAGGGACTTCGCGCCCCCGGCTACGGACCCGGCGATTGTGTCTCGCAGTTGGACCGCCTCACCGACGAACAGCGCGACCTGATTCTCCGGTACCTGCCTCCCATGCAGAACTGGCTCAAACACGCCGTCGAAGAGGTGCAGGCGCAGGTCGACCCGAACAAACTCGCCAGCTAACCCGCTCAACCGACGACTCGAGGAAGATTCGATGTCGCACGACACCGACGTTGTGCTCGGCGCCACCGCGCCATTGGTGCCCCCGGGACTCACCTTGACACCCGATGTCGCCGCGGTCGGCCCGGCACCTATCGATGACCTGTTGTATGACGACTGGAGCCTGCGCGCCGATGACGAGACTTGGCGGGCTAGACTGACTCTATGGTTACTCGCTTGGCGCCGGTCCGGGCGCCTGCCTGAGAACGACGTCGCTCTGGCCAGGCTTGCCGGCTACGGCCGCGATGTCGGTGCGTGGCAGCGGATAAAACCCCGGGTACTGGACGGCTGGGTGTTGTGTTCCGACGCCAACTGGTATCACCCGGACCTGTCTCGCCGAGTAATCGCCGCCGCCGATACCGAGCACCGGCCCCCTATGCGATCGCCAGACAGGCCCGCCGTTCCGGTCCATCGGGCGCCGCAGTCGCCTACCTCCCCTGCGCCCATCCCCCAGGCGCCCCCTGTCCCCGCAGGTCCGCTCGCCGCGGGGCAGCCGCTCGCCGCGGGGCAGCCGCTCGCCGCGGGGCAACCGCTCGCCGCGGGGCAACCGCTCGCCGCGGGGCAACCGCTCGCCGCGGGGCAACCGCTCGCCGCGGGCACGCCGCACGACGACCCGGAATTCACCCTCGCCCCGTCGCAGGCCGGAACTGCGAGTCACGAACCGGCGCCGTTTCGTCTCCCGCTCAACGACGGCTCGCATTACCCCGTGACCCGCTCGGATATGGAAAAATGGTCCGCCCTTTACCCCGCCGTGGATGTCCCGCAGGCCCTGCGCGCCCTCTATGGGTGGCTCGACGCCAACCCGAAGCGCCGCAAGACCCGCCGTGGCATCCGGCGTTGCATCAATTCTTGGCTGGCAAAACAGCAGGATTCCGCGACCCAACCGGGCCACGATGGCTCGCCCCAAGGGTCTCCGGCGTCCCCAGGTGTAGTTGCCGTTTTCGATTACTGGCGCGCCAAGATGGGCTACCTGGATGCCATCCTCGACGCCGATCGCCGCCAAGCCATCGAACGCGCACTATCCTACGGGTACAGTCAGGACCGGCTTTGCCGGGCGATCGACGGATGCGCAGCCTCCGCCTGGCATATGGGGGAGAACGAGGCGGGCCTTCGCCACGACGCCCTCCCGACCATTTTCCGCAACGCCGATCGCATCGAGCGATTCATCCGCTACGCCGAACAGGGTCCCCCGCGCCCCCGCACCCACGCCGAACTGCGCGCTGCCGCCGGCCACTACGCCATCGACGACTGGCTTCGCACGAAACAGGCCGGCGCCGCCTCGGTGATCGTGCCCTTCGGAGATGACCTTCATGGAACCCACTGACGCCCCGGAATTCGCATCCCTGCTTCAGACCACACTGGAGGTCTACGATCGCGCCTGTGGGCCGATGGTCGTGGAACTCTGGTGGCGGGCTCTTGCTCGCTACCCAATCCAGGCGGTGCGCGCGGCCTTCTCCGCCCATATTCAGGATCCCGGCCGTGGAACCTTCCCGCCCAAACCCGCCGATATCCTCCGCCGCCTCCAACGCGGCACTCCCGAGGAACGGGCCTTACTTGCCTGGAGCGCCGTCGAGCGCGCCATACGCCAGGTCGGGCCGTACTCGAGCGTCGTCTTCGAGGACCCCGTCACCCAACACGTCGTACACCATCTCGGGGGGTGGATTCATCTGTGCGCTACCCCCTCCGAGCGCGACCTTGAGTTTCAGGGTAAGGAATTCGCGGCGCGCTATGCCACCCTCGTGTCCCATCCGCCCTCGGAGCCGCCTCCGCCGCTCCCCGGACTCCTCGAACGTGACCAACTCGCCCATGGCGGACCGCCCGGCCGGCACCCGGTGTGCCGAATAGCTCGTACCGGCATCCCAAAAATTCTAAAGGATCCGCCTCCCCCGCCGTTATCAGCTTCCGAAACCGATGGGGGTCTATCCCAAGGACGGGGCCAGGAATCCACGGACGGAGTTGCAGCGCTGGAGATCGCCTCATGAATCTGGAACTCGGCCGCATCGACACGGACCTCCAGGAGAAATGGGCCCGCCCGATTCGCGAACTCAACGCCCGCTATCTCATTCTCCTACAGGAGATCGCGAAGGATGACGTCGCCTTCGCCGCCACGTTGAGTCGGCTACCGAACGGCCTTCTCGGTGCACTCGCCGCCGCGCCCACCGGTAGGATTTTGGATTTTCTCGCGCAGATGAATGCCATCGCATTCGAGCCCCGCTTCCCGCAAAAATTGCTACCGGAAATCCAGAGCGTGCTCGAGAATCCCGAGATCGACATCCTCGCGCTATCCGCTCGCGTGAGCCACCTGATCATCGCAAACGCCCCCCCCGGCAGCGGCGACAAGGACTGAACGGACCGCCAGGACGCAAATTCGATGCTCACATCATCCCCCGAACCCTCGTTTCCCGACATGTTGCGGCGCATGGACCTCGCAATAAGCCTCATCCGCCAGGGCGTACGCCCGCCCATCACTGCCCGCTTGACCGCTCTCCCCGGGTCGGCGTTACGTAAGATCTGGGAACAGATTCACAACAAATCCGCACCCAGGGGACAGTTCCCCCCGGACGCCACACGCATCCTGATCGCGACCGGCGCTGCGATCGAGGCCGCGGTATGGTACGCCGTGTACTCGCGATGCGCAGAGGTCGAACACCTCTCCTTCCGCACCCGGATAATTCCGGAGCTGCTGATTCGTTCGCACCGCATCTATCGCTTCGAGTGCCACAATCACCGTCTGAATCTCCAGCAGACCTATTTCATCGCACGCGACCTCGTAACCCAGCTACTCAATACCCGCTATTGTCCATCCTGCAGGGTTCATTACTTCTACCACCTCCAGGCCGGCCTGGTAACCTGTCCGTTTTGCACAAAAAAAACCCCGGCATCATAACGATGCCGGGGATGAGATACTGCACGCTGCTACGGGTATAGCGACTCCAGTACCCGTTTCGCCGGATTCACCATGGGACCCGTGAATTCCACCGAATCCTGATCTCTGGCGTAGGCTCGCGCCCAGGCGAGTAATACCGGTCGGTAGTTCATGTCCAGGAAACGCGCTCGCATCAGGGCGAGGTACTCCGACTCATCTCCCGTCCAACCGGCTGGGGGGGCGAACGGATGCTCCGCGCCGGCCCCCGGCGTGGTTTCAACCTGCTTGAAATAGTAGAACATGGCCGCCTACCCCGCCTTCCGGAGGATTCTGCGCCACCATCCCTGGTGAAACCCCTCGGCGCCCTGCGCCATCCAGACATCGTTCCAGTCCCGGCTCGATTTACCGGCCGGAATCGGACCGGATGGCAGCATGACCCGCACCTCAAGCCCCGCGTGGTGCAAGCGCCGCACCAGGCGTTTTGAATACTCCTCTCCAGCACCGGAACGGTCCCTATCCGCCCAAATCACTACGCTGGAAGTTTTTGCGGGCGGTTCCCATTGCGACAGCAGCGTCGCGTTGATGGCGCTCCAAACCGGCTCACCCGTCGCCAAAGCGACCGCCAAGGCGGTCTCGATACCCTCGGCGATCCCCAGGCACCCCTGGGTGCGCCCGAGCCGGATGGCCCCGCCGCGCAGCATACCGTCTTCGATGACCGGGTAGAGCTTTCGCGCCCCGCCCGGCACATCCGCCTTACCGAGTCCGTCCCTGGACAGGTAGGTCCGATGGACCGTCACCGCCTTGCCTCGCGCGTCATGCACGATGGCGACCAGTGCCGGAAAGTATCCGACCAGAACCGGTTTTCCTGTCTCGTCATCCTGATCGAAATAAGGAAGCGCCGGGTGAAACCGCAGTACGCGATCGTGCCGCGGAATCGATCGGGCGACCCGGCCGGCGGGGATCCCCCGCGCCAGCCAGTAGCGCCACAATGGTTTTGCTGCGCGCTCCGTAATCGGCACGGTGCCACGGAGAATTGCGTTGATTTTCTCCCGTACGTCCGCACTTTTCCGGATGGCGTTTTGGCGCGGCGCGGGCGCCGCGCCACGCCGGACCGCCCGGGTAGACGTCAGGGGCGCCCCTTCATAAACACCCAGGCAGCGCCCGACCTCCTCGAGCGTTTGACCGTAGCTCCATCCCTTGAGCCACATCAGCAGGGACCAGCCGCTGGCATAGTCCCCGCAGGTATTGCAAATTCCGCCGCCGGTCCCGCTCACGTCCCGGAACACGCGAAAAGCATCGCCGTGTTTCCCTCCGTGAACCGGACAATGCACGTGCCTTCCCGGCCTCTCCAGCGCCGGGCCGAGTTCCGGAGCCAAACTCCAGAATACCTCGGACCAACGACCCTGGACGGCTTGGCGAACCTTTTCGGCATCATTCTCTCGCATCGTTCGTTCTCCGTGTATTCGGCCCGCCGTCGTCGAACAGCTGCGGACCCCAGATTCTGCGCAGCCGTGGTTTTCTGCGGTTGCGCGTCGCTTCTGCGACCGAGCGACGGTGTTTGGCCGCCAAAGCTCGAAACCGGTCGCGCATCTCGTCCGGGTCCACGCTCAGCTGCGTGCAGCAGACCCGAAATGAAAACGGCGCGATGATATCGTCCTCGATCCACGCCTCCGCTTCCGAAAACGCGGACTCTCCGGCCCGCCCGTCCACAAACGTGGATGCCGCATCCTCCATGACCAAAAACCGCAGTTTCTCCACCTCTTCATCCGCCCATTCAATGGACGGCGGCACTTCATCAAGCGACCACAGCGACTGCTGCTGTTCGCCCGTCCATACTTCATGCAGTTGTGCGCTCATGCGACCTCCTGACGAAAAAGTCCACGCGAGCGCGCCATCCGGGCGCGCCCGGATGGGCTTTTTGGATTACCGATCGTGCTTTACCGCGCTACGTGGCGGTGATACGCCCGCTATGCGGGAGTGAACCTTGACGTTTTTCGCGCGGCGCCGCGTGCTGGCGGCGTCGCCTGAAAAACGCCCCGGATGAACCGGGGCGCAGGACAGTGATTGGAAACGCCTCAGAGAACCCGAGGCATAATGACGTAGGCGGAAAACCACCCTTCTATTTCAGAGGACTCTTTGATCAACATCGCACTCGTTGGCTCCGGGGGAAGGAAGAGCGTCATCTTCCCCGTGCGGCTTGCATCGAGCACGTTCTGCACGTATTCCGCTTTGAAGCCTATGGTGATCTCCGCGCCCGCGTAGGCCATTTCGACCTGCTCCGTTGCGGTGTCGCCGTTCCAGTTTTCCGCGGCCAGTTTGACACCGGATTCGGAAAAACTCATCGCGATGGACTGGACGTCACCGCGGTCTCCCCCGGACAAAACGAGAGATGTCCGCTTGACTGCGTGGCCGAGAACCTCAGTATCGACCTCGCCGCGACCACCTGCGTTACGCTCCTTCGGGATGATCCTTTCGTAGTCTGGGTACCTGCCATCGACATACCCAGTGGCATACCGATACGCGCCGCATCGGGTCCAAAGGCGCGCCGCTCCGAACCACAACTCCACCGCGTCCTCGTCCGGCGCCTTCTCCAGGATACGATACAGCTCGAGAACCGACGCCCACGGCAAAATCACCTGCGTTTCCGCCGGCGATGCCGCACTGGGAATCGCCGTACGACACGTCGCAAGGTGGTGACCGTTCGTGGCAACGACCGTTAAGCTGTTATGGTGCACCGAAAATAACGCGCCGTTGATAAAATGCCGCGCGTCGTCTTTACTCATCGCGAACATTGTGCCACGCAGCAAGTGCCGCATGGCCGCCACATCGACCCTCACCTCGATATCCTTATCCGCTGCTATGGGATCCATCAGTGGAAAGGTGGATGAATCTCCTGTCGCCAGCAGAAACCGGCTTTTTCCCGACTGCATTTTGATCTTGCCGTCTTTCCCGACGCTCTCGATTGTGGTCGTCGCCCCGTCGGGTAGCGCCCGGATAATCTGGCCGAACTTATGGGCATCGACCAGCGCCGGACCGTCCGCGTTCGAAACCTCATCGGCGCGAATCTCAACTGACAGCTCACGTGAGAAATCCGTTACGGTCAATCCAATGACCCCCGATTCCTTGGGATCGATCCTAACCATACATGTGATGAAGTCGTGTTGGCCGCTGTTCTTGGATGCGATACTGCCAAGAACGGCGAGATGAGGAATGAGCGCCTCGCGCCCCACCTTGATCTTCATGATTTTCTCCTTCCGCGGGCATCGCCCGCGGGTTTACCGGACGTGCTCCGTTAAAACTCCAGAAGCGCCCTAATAACGCGCGGTCCGGCCCGGCATGAACATGGCCCAGTGATTTTCCAGGGACCACCTGCTTTCCTGATGCAAGGTTCCTGTGGCATAGCTCGTCGCAAAGCGAACCGCTTCAGCGTATGACTTCGTTCTGCGCATCAATACGCGCCTCAACGGGCGCGTGTTTTGTCGATCCATTGACTTCTCCTGAGTCACTGATAACAGGTGTCGCGCGACCTGTGGCGCGACCCTAGATAGGGCATCGAGAACGCGTCTCTAAATACTGGATTTTCCGCATCGAACGCATGGAAGCGCGTTACCTCCGATTCGGAAAATCGTATCTGGAGTTCGAAAACGAGATTTTTTGCGGGTAAATCCCCGTCGAAGGCGCCCAACAACACGCCTTCGATGGGGCTGGTAGTCCCGGCTATACCCGCACGGGCATGGCCGTAAATGCATTCTCGAAATTTCCCCGAGGCAATGAGCCCTCGGGGTGTTTCGTTCTTGTTAAGCCGGATTGGCCTTCCTGGCCCGCCGGCGCGCCTTGTTGCACGCCGTCTTGCCGGGCCGGTACTTTCCTAGCGGCGCGCACGCGCGATGGCGTACGTGACGCGCCGGTACCCGCGTACGGCGGCCAGGCAGAACCCGGCCGCAACGCCGGCGAAGACCATGAAAAACAACGTGTCCATGACGGTCTCCTTGGTCCGTGCGAGTGCTTTTGCATCCACACGAGGTTAAGGTTATCCTTGCGGATAATCATGGTTTTTGGAGAAAACACCGAATGTCCCTCACCGAACCACCAGACCAGGAATTTCTGGGCCTACTGGAACGGCCGCAGGACTTCACGCAGGATGCCTTCGAGCGGCTCGTCGAACGGTTTCGACATCGTCTAACGATCGACGACATCCTGACCATTACCGCTAGGCGTATCCGTGCGAGATCCGGCGATACCCTGGAGAAGCGCACCATTCTTTCCATCATCGACGGACGTTTCGAAGAAGCCGAACGGCTCTTCGCGGTCCTCGATCGGAAAAACTCGCTTCGTTTATGTGTTATCTCATCGCCCGAGCCAACATCTCTTCCTCAATCTTGCGAAGAAGAAATTTCGCGTCGGCGATAACGCTTTCCTCGGTCAGCTTGTATGCGAGCGCATGGGCCAGAAGATCGCGCTTGCGCGCCAGATCCCGTTCATTTGCCTGCTCAAGCCACCGATAAAAGGCGCCCATATCGTATAGCGCACCCATAAGCGCCTCCTGGAAGACCCCGGGGCGGACATCGCCCCGGGAATTTGGTCACAACGGAAGAACACGCACGGCCCCCGACTGACCCCATCCATTTCCGGGGCTGTAGACGACCTGCACTTGTTGTCCTACCTGGAATTGGAACTGCTTTTCGACGACCGCGATGATGCGACCGTTTTGCAGCCGAACGGTGATCTGGTTGACTGCGTGGTTCGTGAAGTGTTGCTCGACTCGGGAACCGAAAATGCCCCCGAGGATGCCGCCGGCGAGCGTGGCGATGACCCGCCCCGCTCCGCGTCCGACCCGGTTACCGAGAGCAAGCCCACCGATACCGCCGAGCAACCCACCGACGTTTTCGGCCCCCGTGCTTCCCTGAACGGGCTGAACCGAGAGCACGTGACCCAGCATGACATTGTTCTGGGTCATGCCGTTGTAATACTGATATGGGTTGTATCGGCGGCTAGCGCACTCCCGGACAAAATGGAGAGCGACAGGCCGACGATGATTGAGATGAACTTCTTCATTTTCGCCTCCTTCAATCCGGGAGGCGCAGATACCCCGTGTTACCGGGGTATAGCCTCCCCGGTATTGGGGTTTCAGTGTTGGTCGATCTTCCGCAATTCGCGCATATCCGCACGGAACTTCACGACGAGTTGTTTCGTCGTGACGCGGAAGGTTTTCCAATCGGAAATGAGTTCGCGATAAATCTCCGATATTTCACGCCGCAGATCACCGCAACGATTATGAACCTCTTTCATATTCGCCTCCTTCAATCCGGGAGACGCGGATACCCCGTACTACCGGGGTGTAGCCTCCCCGGTCTTGGGGTTTGGGATAGTCGGTGTTTACGTGTCCGACGGCACGGCCCTGGTGGGCGGGAAATCTTCTTGCGTGTCTCCGGAAGCACCGAAGACACCTAAGAAGCCCCCGGCAGGAATCTCCAAGGGGATGAATGCTGTGGAAAAGTGGCGCGCCCTACGGCGCGTTTAGCGGTTAGGAATCAGTGCAGAAACTTCGTGAGATGCAGGATATGCAGCGCGATTGGGTTGGTCAATGCCACTATCGCAAGCACTGCGCCCACCAGCAGTCGCGTATCAGAGCGTACCCTCGTGAACCCCTGGGCCATCTCCGCGCGTAGCTTCGTGAACTCCTGGGCCATCTCCGCGCGTAACTTTGTGAACTCCTGGGTCGTTCCGGATTGGACCGTTACGAATTCCTGCGTCATTTTCGAATCCAGGTCTTCGATGTCCTCGTGTGTGGCCACACCCTGGCTGAAGGCCATCACCAATGCCTGCGCGTGAGCGCTCGCGCAAGCCTCGTCGATTCCCGCCTTACGAAGCGTTTGCGTGTATGCCAGCGTGTCAAATGGAATTTTCACTGCCCTTGCCTTCATTTTCGAATCTCCAGTGGATTCTAATACCTCCTGGAGACACCCCCCTTGGGGTGGCCCAAGGGTATTGATATTAGAATAGATCGTTCTACCGGCTCGTGCAATCCCACCGCGAAGCGGCTTCCGGTTGCGGTATACACCTGGAACCCGCGCGGGCGCCGCCGGTTACGAGTCGTCGTACCGCGTTTCCATCAGCGCAAGCATCGGATCCGCCGGCAGGCGCTTCTCAGCCTCCAGGCAGTCTCCGCAGATACCGGGATGCCCCTCGGGTCCCCGGCACCCGCCCTCTTCACAATCGATCTTCGCGCCGCAGCCTTCGCATACGGCGCTATGGAACTCGTGGGTTCCATCTTGCATTTGCATTGGAGTGATCCTTTTTAGTGGTAATACTGCCTGTATTGTCTCGCTGAATTGCCGTGTATTTTGCGCGCCCGGCCGGCGCGGCCCGAATTGGGCATAATCACTAACCTTGAATACCCGGCTTTTCATCGCGCCCTCCAAAGGATGCGTTGAAAAGCCCGGCGCCGAAGCGCCGGGAACTTTACAATACTAGACTAGGTACCCGCTAAAACGGGATTTCGTCGAAATTGTCCAACTCAGCCGGCGCCGGCGTCGGCGCACTGTTCGATTGGCGCGTTCCCTGCGGCTGTTCGCCCGCGCCGGTCGCAGGTCGCGACTGCCGGGGCTGCGCTTGGCTTTCGCCCTGCTGGCGAGACCCGAGCATCTGCATGTTCCGCGCGACGACTTCCGTAGTGAAGCGGTCCACGCCGTCTTTGTCTTGCCACTTGCGCGTCTGCAGGCTCCCTTCGATGTAGACCTGGGAACCCTTACGCAGATACTCCGCGGCGACCTCCGCGAGGCGGCGGTAGAACACCACCCGGTGCCACTCGGTTCTCTCCTTGGCCTCGCCGGTCTGCTTGTCGGTCCATCGCTCGCTGGTTGCGATGGTGACATTCGCCACTGCCCCACCATCGTTGAAATTCCGCGTTTCCGGATCCGCGCCGAGATTCCCGACGAGGATAACCTTGTTTACACTTGCCATCTTCGTACTCCTTCTTGTCTCGGCACCGATAGCAGCGGTGCCTTCAGTACATCAGCTGCCGCGGGCTAAATACCCCGAGACGGTTCCACCATTCGCGATCCAGCGATTCGAATCGCGCAGACGCCCGTCGCCCGCAGATTCCCCCGTGCGCCGCCTCTCGGCGGGCGCGCTCGCGAGCGATGGCGAGTTTACGATTACTCATGACCATTGCTTCGCCTTTCATGATTCACCTCCTCCGAGAATACCTCCCGGCTTTGGTGGGTAATCCGCCATGCAACAAGACAGCCGGAGGAGAGCGACCGGCGGACCGATGGTCCGGACCTGCATGCATTGCGGAGATTGGGTGTGTATCGAGTCGCTAATCCGAATCGACTCACGTGTGTCCTGGGGCTATCTAAACGCCATAAGCCGCCGAAGTTTGCCGCTTGGCGAAACGCCAATGTAGCGAACTAGGCCACACATAGCGTTTCTTCTATTACGGCCATATCGGGCAGGCCGTGCGCCACAGGAAAAATTGATGCGTGAATCCCTCGTCACAGGGCACCGCATCGAGGTGTCCTCTGAAGAAAGGGGAGGGGGATACCCCCCCTCCCGGTGTGAAAATTGCAGTCAGGCTTCGCTTGCGGAAGGTTGCTCAACGTCCGCGGGATCCCGCTTGTCAGCGGCGCGGGCCTTGCGCAGCGCCTGCTCCGCGTACGCCCGGTCGTGCGCCATGAACTGGGATTTGACGTAGTCTTCCGCCGCGGCCCAGGCCCCGGCCGCTTTGGCGCGCCGAATGACCTCGCTTACCCTTGCACGCGTGGCTTCCGACGCCTTCTCCGGGTCCCATACGGGCTCGTGAGGTACACCGCCGGCATCCCCCCCGGCCTCGGCTTCGCATTCGCCATCGACGACGATGCCCTCGCCGTTGACCTCATTGAGAATCTCGACGGCCTTCCCGAACCGACCGCCGATGCGCGGCCACGTTTTGGCCGCCCGTTTGATGATGACCTTTTTCTTCATCTCCTCCGGCCATTCCGAGTCCATCCATGGGCCTTTGTGGGCTTGGTAGGCTTTCGAACGGTCGCGAGCCTTGAAGATCTCCTCGGCCGCCATGACTTCCACCAGGACTTCCGCACCCTCCCCGATTCCGGAGATACAGTAGCCCCCGACGAACTCGCCACGGTCCGTATTGAACGGATTGAATACGTGAACCGGTGCGGTTGCGGGACCGCGGTATTCGAACTTGTCCTTCGAATACACGAGTTCCGCTTTAGCCCATCGTATGGAGCCACAATCCGACCCAATCTTGATAAGCCCACGATAGGAGATGTCCAGACACACAATGCCATCGCGCGGCACCAGGTGCGCAAGGCCCAACGCCGGATTCAGCGTGAGCCCGACGGCGGCCACATTGACCATCGCCATCCTGAGCGATACCGGGTTGTTCGCCGCGACCTTCATGAGACCATTGTTCTTCATGCACGCCTGGTAGGCGTACAACGCCTCCGCACCGTAATTAAGTCCGGTGCTCGCGGCCAATTCCGAGAACTTCGGCTTGGCCGCCGCAATCGCCGTTTCCCACACCTTCTTTTCCGTCATTTTCGCCTCCTTGTTTCCCGGCTCCGCGCGATAAGGCGCCGACCACAGGTTGATTGGGGGGAATTTCAGGTCCGGCCAATACAGCGCGGTCCCGGCCGATTTCCCGCCCGCCGGTCGATTCGCTCGCGCCCGCCCGGCCGACCTATCCGTCCTCATGGCCATGCCCGACGACGGTGAGTGCGCGCGCCTTCTCGATCAGCGTATTCAACGTCGCTACCGAGTCCTCGTAGCCCGCCGCGAACGCGTTCCCTTCCTCGTCCTCTTCTCCGTCACAGGTCATCCGGGCGATCATCGACCGGAATGCGTTCATTTCGCGCAGCACCCTCGTGGCCTCACGCATCGCCGACTTGGTCACCACAATCGCCTCGTGCGCCCCGTTGTCCGCAAAATACTCCGCGTCGTACCAGATATCCGCGCTGGCGCCGTCCTCAAGGGCTTGCGCCAACGTTTCGATAGTTTCGGTCATTTAGCACCTCCACCGAGGTGTATTGTCCGGGAGTTCAGGCGTCCCGGTTTCGCCTTGAATTCACGCCCCCACGTCGCAGGCAGCATGCCCCGCAACGGAGATGCCTTTTCGCGTGCCTCGCGTACGCGAGGGACCTGAAAAGGCCCGGGGGAAATAAATCCCCCGGGGTGGTAATCGGGCTACCCGCAGGCCCCGACCGCGCCGCAAGCGGTACAGAAATCGCAGCCGTCCCTACGGATCACCGCATAATTCCCGCACTCGTCGCATCGCTTTCCGGGACTGACCTCCATCGCGCCAACGGCACGAATTCGGTTTTCGACTCCTGCCGGTTCCTCCACCTCCATCGTGCCCATCGTCTCGATCGGGAAACCGTCCTCATCGAGGATTCCGAGCATCGCGTGGCGATGAATCAGCAATCGCGCCATATAGGCCACGGTCGACGGATAGTTGACCTGCCGTTTGTCTCCCGGCACGCGGGCCATAAAGTCCCCCTGCGGTTCGGCGTAATCCAGCAGTTGCCGGAGTTTTGCGCCGATCCACGCCGGGTCGATAACCCGCATGTCGAATGACAGCGATTTACACAGTCCATCCAACACTCTCGGATAGACTCCGGAGAGCCATACCGAATATGGACGCCGCTGGCCGTTTGGGAGCACTAGCTCTTTGAGCCCCATCACGAAATCGTCTCCCGTGACTGGGTTGAGCACGTCTACCGTCCAAGCCATGGTTCCGTCCGGGCCGGTCTTCGGTTCCTTCGCGCTGAACAACGCATCGAGCACCGGGGTACCCGAATCCTCCGAATTATCCAGGAAGACCCCGAGATTACCGCAGCGCCAGAGCAGCACCGTGGCGAATCCGGCCACTAGGCTCGGCATACGGACCAATTCTCCTTCCGGAGGCATGGCTAAATCGAAAGCGTCGTCCCCGGACAGCTTCGCCAGCGACTCGAGTTTGCATCGTAGCCACCCGCGGTCCTCGGAACGCAGGTCCATCGAAAGCGATTTCGCCAACCCACCGAGTCCTCGCGGTTGCTCCGCGCCATTGACCCATACCTCGAACGGGTGCTTCTTTCCGTTCTCGATATGCCCGACGAATACCGCAAACCGGTAGCCGTGCGGATGCTCCATCAGGAACGTCCACGCGGGGTTGCCGGCCGGCAGATTCGGACGCTTACGCCAGCGCAGGCTGGCCAGAGGCGGCGTTGGAAGCTCCGAGAGATGAATCCGGCGGTCCGGGTCCGAATCGTCGAAATCCGTTCCCACCGAAATCTCGCTGGTGTTCCGCGAATCCTCGCTCGAAACGCTCAGCACCGAACCGGTGACCTGATTCGGTCGAAACGTCGCCAAGCCCTTACACTTGGACTTCCACGCCTCGAAATAGAGGTCCTTGAAATCCTCGTACGGATAATCCGCCGGGACGTTCACCGTCTTCGAGATCGAAGTGTCGATGAACGGCGCCACTGCGGCGACCATCTTCAAGTGCTCCGTCGCCTGAATCGACAACGCGGTGACGAAATACTCCGGAAGATTCTCGATGTCTCCGCCGTGTTCCCGGTACACCCGGTACGCATAGTCCTCGACGGTGTATTCTTTCGTTGATCCGTCAGCCTCCCGCTTTTTTCTGGTGTAGGTCCAGGAAAACGGCGGCTCGATCCCGTTGCTCGCATTGTCCGCGAACGCCAAGGAGATCGTCCCTGTCGGCGCGATGCTCAACAGGTGGCTGTTGCGGATCCCGTGTTTCGCGATTGCCTGGCGAATGAAGTCCGGGAGCCGCGACGTAAATCCCGACTCCAGGTATTCCGGAAGTCGGAACATCGGAAAGGGTCCTTTTTCCTTCGCCAAGGCGACTGAGGCATCATAGGCCTCGTCCCGCATCGACGCGGCGAGCCGCGCGGCCCATGCCCTACCGGATTCGGAGTCATACCGGACTCCAAGCATAACCAGGGTATCTCCGAGCCCGGTGAACCCGAGCCCGATACGCCGCTTCGCCATCGCCTCGAAACGCTGTTTCTCCAACGGCCAATAGGTCACGTCCAGGACGTTATCCAACATCCGAATCGCAACCCGCACCGTCTGCGCGTAGCTCGAACGGTCGAACTCCGCATCGCGCTCGAACGGATTCCGGACGAATCGCGTTAAATTTATGCTTCCGAGACAGCAGCAACCGTAGTCCGGAAGCGGCTGCTCCGCACAGGGATTAGTTGCCTCCAGCGTCTCCGTGTAGTGAAGGTTGTTGTCCCGGTTCATCGTATCGATGAACAGGATCCCGGGTTCTGCATGATCATAGGTATTTTCCATGATCCTACCCCACAGAGCCCGGGCTCGGACGGTCCTGTACACCCACAAACCGCCCTCACGAAGGTACGCGCCGGATGCTTTCGTCTCCGCATTCGGTTCGGCTTCATGGATCAGCTCCCAGGAAGCGTCCTCTTCCACGGCGCGCATGAAAGCATCCGTGACTCCGATGCTCACGTTGAATTGCGTAAGCCGCCCGACCGTGCGCTTGGCCTCGATAAACGTTTCGATGTCCGGATGGTCGCAACGTAGCACACCCATTTGGGCGCCGCGCCGCGCTCCGGCCGATTCGACGGTCTTGCACATCGAGTCGAACACATCCATGTAGGATAACGGCCCGGAGGCGCTGGAATGCGTCCCTTTAACCACCGCCCCATGCGGGCGGATGTGGCCGAATTGATATCCGACGCCACCGCCTCTTCGCATCGTCTCCGATGCCTCCGCGAGGGCGCTCATGATTCCGGGGCGGCCGTGTTCGTCCACACCCGTCATTGCGTCACCGACTGGCTGGACGAAACAGTTGATTAACGTAGCCCGGATATCGGTGCCGGCAGCGGATATGATGCGACCGGCCGGGATGAAACCGCCGCGCAGTGCGGCCGCGAATTCACGCTCCCATACCCGCGGGTCCCGCTCCACCGAGGCCAATGTTTTAGCCACGCGGTGGTAGATGTCCTCCGCCGTTTTCTCACTTCCCTTTGCGTACTTCTCGCGAAGCACGTCGAGAGAAATTTCCTGATTCATGGAAATCCTCCTTTATGGAAAACCCCAGGCCGGGGTCAATTCACATTCCCCGACCACGGGGCGCCATCGGAGCCTCGGCCCCAAGATTCGCTGTGTTTATACTCCCAGCCGGAGTGCCCGTACGGGCGAAAAACCCGACGCTTTCCGCCGTTCTCGCGCAGCCTGCAAGAACGATGGAAAACGATGAGACGCAGTGGGTTTGAAATACCCCCAGCCGATCGGCTGGGGGCGTGTTGTCACTGTTTGCCGACCGTGATGCGGAACCAGTCCCGCATCCGGTGGATTTGAATTCCGAGGTTGTATCGTCGTAGCAGTTGGCGGTCGGACCCACTAAGCATCCGCTCGACCAGTAATCTCGCCTCCGCCGGATCTTGCGCGAACGCAATCGGGTTCGTGCGTTCCGCGGCTATGTGGCACACCGGCAACTTATTCATGCCTTGCCTCCTCCGCGGATTCCCCACACGCCTTGAGCGCCAGAGCGTAAGCGTCGTCGATATCGGACCAGTCGATTGACCCGCCGTTTTCCGCTCCGGTCCGGTAAGCCTCCACCAGCATCTGCGCGACCCGCATTGCCTTTTCGCGATCCTGGTAAAATTTCACGCAAGGCGCTTTGGTCGGCCAAGGCTCGTCAGAGCCGAGTGTCGCCACGACCTCGAACTCCAGGACCGTTCCGGAGTCCTCTTCTTCCTCGTAGTCGTCGTAAAGGAGCGGCGCCGTTGCGGTGTCGTCCCAGATTTCACCCTCGTCGAACAGCCGCTCGGCTTCCTTTACGGCGGCCTCGGGACTGTCCGCCTCGATCCCTACCTGCACCCGGTGGGTGTAGGGAAGCTCGTACTGAACCACGTATCTCATGCGTCTCTCCTAGTCGCCGGATTACCGGCGTCCCATTCGATCTTTCAGTGCGTGCGCCCGATAATTCGGGCGCACGCTACCGCTCTCCTTTTTTCCTCGCGGCTCTCCACGCAAACACGTGGGCGACCGCACCTGCGATCACCACCCCGTCGAGCAACGATTCCCAGTACGGGATTGCTGCACGAACTTGGGGGAGTAGTGCCGCAATCACCGCGGTGAAAACAATAACATTGACCAAATGGCCAATCGCGTTGATTCCCGACGTCATAGTCAATCTCCTTCTATTTTATTTTGCGTCTCCTCCTGGGAAACCAATTAGACATGGTCCGCCAGGAAGGAGAAGCCCACCGCGATCACGAACAGGGTCGTGGCAACGCCGACAGACGGCGCGGCCGCGCCGTGCGCGGCGATTTGCTGCATCACGAGTACCCATGCTCCGAAAGCGGCGTGTGCGAAATGGTTGAAGATTTTTCGCATATCCACTCCTTCCCGGTAGCGCAACCGGATGATTTGAATCCTGTGCGCTGCGCTACGCCGCCAGGAGTAATCCCCCGGCGCGTGAAGGAGGCATCTGTCCCCGGTGAATCCGGGAGCAAACGCCCCCGGCCGGGGTGAAGTAGACGGGTGATCCCGTCGGACTGCTAGGCAGTTTCGAGAATGCGCGCATCACCGCGCCCACTTTCGAAACTACCCCATAGCGACGAAAAGAGGTCGGACACGGATGCTACGTGTCAGGCTTTTTGTTAAGGCAGCATCCGAAGCAAAGATGACGAAGATGACGCCGTACTGCGGTATGTCGCGGTATACAGGAGGTGGGATTGGATGGTTGGGGCGATATTGGTTCGTGGGGCGATATCCGCCCCACGGGAATTACTTTTTGTGTTGTTTTTTGGCCGCCCGATACGCCAATAGAGTAACTATCCCGGCCAGAATAATCATGACCGTCATTATCGACAGCCCCGCGATTACGCCTGCGTCACTCATTGTCGTTTCCTCCGGGCAACCCCAAAACGGTAACAGCAATCGCTTCTGCAACCAAAAAAACCATTGCCGCCCATACTAAAACGTACCAATAAATCGGCCACCTTAGTAAATTATGGTAGCCAAAGAATCCGAATTCTGCAAATGCCACAATCCGGATTGTATCGGCTAGGTGAGCCGCCTGTTGGCGATTAAGATTAAACATTCTACCCTCCGTCGCACGTCGGAGAATAAAAAAGGCCCCCGGGTCGTGCGCTCCCGGGGACCTGGTGGTTCCCGAAAGACGCACGCCGCCCCCGGATGGGGCGGACATACGCCCCACGGGGGTCGGTTT
>NCBI01000029.1 GCA_002255365.1 Chromatiales bacterium 21-64-14 | reverse complement strand
ATGGAGGCCATTGTGGGTGCAATCGGGGCAGTGCTGGAGGGTGCTCTGGGCCTGTGCGTGGCCGATGGGTCCTTCGCGAGGGCCGACCGCGATCGGGAGGGCAACCGGTGCGGTGCCGGTGCCGAGGAGTTCACCGATCGAGCGTACGGCGGCGCGCTCGAGGCGATCGGCGCGGCGCAGATAGACGGCCGCCGTGTCGACGTCTGGGGCCTGGAGGGCGGCCTCGAGGAAGGTCTCAAGCAACTGGGGTTCGGTCAACTACCGTTGGATGAGGACCACCTGCGCATCCGGCTCCGGGAGACCGTGCGCCAGCGACTTGGGCCGCCGGCGGGTAACCGGTAACCCTCCGGCGTTCTTTCCCCTCCGGGATGCGGCCGGCGAGCAGTCGGGCACGCCAGTACGACGGCCATAAATGTCTCTCGCCTCAAGGACGACGAGGATTTGACGGTCGGGGCCGAGGGGCGCCCGATCCGGCGCCCCCAGGTCCACCATGGGGTTGGGCCCGGGGCCTAAAACCCATCTGGCGCAGTCGGTTATCAGCGTGGTATCGGCCCGGGCGGCGCGCCTCACCGGCGCCCGGGAAGCGGTCCGCTAGGGGTTTCGGCCCCGGTTCTTCCTGGCCATCACCACATCAGCCACGAGTTCAGGTATAAGGTGTTGTTGTCCGACGCGCTGCGGCCGGCACCATTGTAGTTGCTACCCGCCCCGTTGAACTTCGTGTAGGCCGTGTATTGAAGTGAGAATTTGGTGTTATCCCATGGCAGGTAGTCGACTTCCGTGATTAGGCCGGCGCTGCCCGGGTTCCCGCTTGAGCTGTTGTCGACGGCCCCAGGAGTGGTCGCATAAAACGCCGCATCGGTGCTCCCCCAGGTATTGAAGTACCCGAGCGAGACCTGCGCGTGGTGGCTGAACTCGTAGTTCCCATCGACCCGTACCTGTTGCATCGTATCGGTGCGGTTGCTGGACAATCCCTTCGCGAAACTCGAATCGAGTGTACGGTTTTCGTGAATGTAGACGCCGTGCAGGGAGAGCAGGTGAGTGCCGGACAGCGGCTGCTGGTAGGACGTGTCCACGGCCAGGTCGATATATTTGTCGGTCAAGCCCGGCGTGCCCATCCCCATCATGCCTCGCGGGAAATCGGCGTACAGGCCGTAGGTGCCAACCTCCAGGTAGGCACGGTTCGGTAGATAGCCCTGCCAGGCGAAGCGCCAATAGGGGGCCACGTTGCGCACCGAACCAGCGGACGGCGCGGCACCCTGTCCCAGTGGGGCGCTTCGGTAGACGGTGGCCGCGCCGTACCAGTGGTTGTCCCACAGGGCGTAGCCACCCAGGCCCGCTACGTTCATGAACATGTTGACGAGAGGACCTGCGGCGGGCGTGGGTGCCGTGTCAGAAGCCGTATACGGATAGGTCCACATTGGCGTGGTATTCCACACATCTTCCATGCCCGGCGCATTATTGAGCGTCACGCCGTAGACCAAGCCACGCTCACCGAGCGTCGTACGGTTGGCGTAGCGGAAGTCCGCCATATCGAAACCAAAATGGTCATCCGGCTGGGTATAGGTCACTTGCAGGAACGAGCCCATGTGCGGGCTGATTTCTCCGGCGAAGTAGAAACTCAGCGCCTGCGGAAATTCCACGTTATCGTTCTGCTGCCCCGGAACCGCCTTATTGAGGTGCGTGAATCCAGTTTGCAGCATCGCCGATAGCGGCGGAATCGCGTTGATTCTTACGTTTCCGGACGTACCGGTTGACTCGATCTGCTTCATCCCCGTCAGGGTGTAACCGTTCAGCTTGAACGACCGCCCGAACGCGGTCAGTTCCGGAAATACCGTGTGGCACGCACTACACGGCATCCCGGTCTGGCGCGCAAAGCTGGGAACGGCGTAGACCGCGGTGGAAGCCAAGCCCAAAGCCATCCCCAGCAGGGCGTCCGTTACGGCATGGAAGGCAATTCGACGTCTTTGTCCCCTGTGATTCATGACCAATCCCCCTCTGCTCGTGTTCGATCGAGCCCGACCCGCGCTGCCATCCCCTCGCGGCCGCGCGCCGAACCGTTCAGGGAATAGAGTGCGATGATTCTTCGCGACGGGTGTTGATCCATGTCAAGCAAACAACGGTCACGCAGGGGACCATCCGTTAAACGGCGCAATGTCAGGAGCACACACCCTGTGGCGCCGCTGTTGCCAGCCGCGGGGGCCAGCCGCACAGAAAGCGTTTCCGGAATCGACCGCCCTCATATCGATGTGCATCAAGGACCATCTGGGGGCTGAGCCGGTATACATATACGTTCCCAATCGCAGATCCGCGGCGGGATACGGAGTTTACGGACCTCTCCTGCAACCAATTTGGGCGGCTTTCCGTGAGCGACCACACCGTAAACGCATGCCGCGAGACCGACCCAGTAGGTTCATGCGCGCCGCGAGTTGTTATAAAGGTGCGTACGCAGTGGCGTCTACGAAACGCAAATTTCCGTTCACGCGGTGTCCTACCAGTCGGCGAACCGCAAACGAGCCCCTTCGAAGTGCATGGGTTTCCAAGGAACGTCAGCTCGATGGTATTCGCGGAACGTGGGCCGGCACGCGGCGTATGTGCGCGGCACAGCAGCGCGGAACCCGGATGAGATTTCCCTACTGCGCATGGGCGCAATGAGGTGGCTTGGTGACGCTCGCGGAAGTTGTGCATACGTTTGGCCGCTATATGAAGAATTGCCATGGCCAGCGCGTGCACAAAATCGCGATCGATGCAGGCTTTACCTGCCCCAATCGCGATGGGACGAAAGGTACCGGTGGCCGCACATTTTGCAATAACAGATCGTTCAGTCCCAACGGGCGTAAGGCTGCCGCCACTGCGGATCAGATCGACGCCGGTCGGCGTGTCATCTCCAGACGGACCGGCGCCCAGCGTTTTCTCGCCTACTTTCAGGCGTACACCAACACCTATGACCAGCCGGAGCGTTTGCGCGCACTGTACGATGAGGCGCTCGCGCAGGAAGGCGTCATCGGGCTGTCGATCGGGACACGCCCAGATTGTGTTCCCGAACCGGTTCTCGATCTACTGGCCGAGTACCGCGCGCGTGCTCTGTAGTGCGGTGGGATTGCGCCACCCCGTAGACCCGGCGCGGGAAGCATTTTTTCAACGGGCGATCAAGCCGCACACGTTTTCGCTCGGCAACTATCCATCGGCCACCCTGGAGGAAGACCTGCGGTGCCGGGATCTGACTAACAACGCGATGGCGATGGGGGAGAGACCAGTCAGATGATCGACCCCTACGGCAGTACCCTGGATCTGGAGGCCGGCGTGCTGCGCCACGCGCGAAAAGCGCTCGCGGGGTGGTCGGGAAACTGAACACTGATTCTGGAATTTCTGGGTATTCTATGCTACTAAGTGACATACTTGACCGAAGAGAAGGGTGTTCAAGACCAGCCACTTCGACTACGGGATGCGCAAGACCGGGTTGTCCGACCGAGCGTTGTCTGAACCTCCCCACGGCTAAGGCCGGTGGGTTCTGATGCCGACGATAGAGGTCTTCCCGGCTTTCGCCACTATCGCCGAAGCGACTGCCGTCTTCAATATCATTCACGCCGGGTCGCCGGAAGGCCCTGCTGGTCGGGAACATCCGCCCTCGGCTGCTCCGTCTGCCGGATCCCGTAAGCGACTGTCACAGATCCCTATCGTCGTCCAACTCCCAATCGAGGCCCCCGCCCATGTTCGAAATCTCCGGAATCGGTATCGCCGTCGCGTTCGCGGCGGGGGCAGTCTCCTTCCTCTCGCCGTGCGTGCTGCCGCTGGTCCCGGGCTACGTCTCTTATATCGCGGGCCGCGACTTCGACGAACTGCGCACTCACTCGGGGGCGCGTGCCCAAGCCCTGGGGATGAGCCTGGTCTTCGTGCTTGGATTCTCGACCGTTTTCGTCCTGCTCGGCGCTGGCGCCCAGTTTCTCGGTCACACCCTGCTCGAATACCGCGCCCAGACAAATCTGATCGGCGGGGCGATCATCGTGCTGTTCGGCCTCTCGATGCTGGGCGTGCTGCACATCCCGCTGTTGCAGCGCGATCTGCGCCTGCAGTTGAACGTGCCGGGCGGGCGGGCGCTGTCGGCGTACCTGCTCGGTATCGCCTTCGCCTTCGGCTGGACACCCTGCATTGGTCCAGTGCTCGGCAGTATCCTGATGGTCGGCGCGAGCGGCGCCACCGGCAGTGCCATGGCGCTGCTGAGCGTGTACTCGCTGGGCCTGGCGATTCCCTTCCTGCTCGTGGCGCTGTTCACGGATCGCCTCATGCGCCGCGTGCGCTCCGTGGGCCGGATCGGGCGGCGCCTGTATCAGGCGGCGGGCGTGATACTCGTCGTGATGGGGGTGCTGATTCTCACCGATCAGTTCACCTGGATCGCCCAGTGGATCGCGCGTATGTTCCCGGTGCTGGCACGCATCGGCTGAAGCATTTCCGGGCGGCCCACCGCATTGAGTTGCGTAAGATTTCCTTCTCGGGTGCCGACGCCGTCCCACAGGTGCAAGGCAACACAGATGGGTGAGCCAGCGCGAGCGCCCGGACGGCCCGGCGGGGTCAGAGAACCTGGCATGTGCGGACGCGCCTTGGGCGGGAACCGGGAGATCTTCGGACTGGCCCGTGCCGAGGGACTGGCGCGGGTCCGCATGGGGAAGGCGACGAGCCATAGCCCATGATGTACGATCCGGAGAAGTCAGGCTCATCCGATGAGCCTGCCTCTTTTGTCAATCTTCGAACAGCCGGTAGATATCGCTGGGATCCGTCGTGTAATGCGGGTCGGCCCTTCAGGCGGCCTGTGGATCGAACTCGAAGAATGCCGCGATGCGGGTCTTGTGCGCTGCGGCGAGCAGCACGCGGTCGAGATAGACGATGGGCCGTTGCCGGCGGGTGTCGTACCACACCCGCCCGCGCGGGACCTGCTCGTAGCCCAAGGCGCGAAGCTCGGGGAATGCCCGGGAGGGGCCTGTCGGAGCCTCCCACACGTCCCCGTGCGCGTCGGGGCTGTCGAGGAGGCCGGGGATGTTCTCCTCGCCTTCGGCCAACGGTCTGGCACGGCCGAGGACCGTGTCGCGATAGACCCAGAAGATGCCGATCATGATCGCCCGTTAGGCGGTGCCAGGGGTGGTCCGGAATCGCGCCGACGGTCTTCGGCCAACCCCGTGCGCGGCCCCGATCGGGCGGAAGGCCTGGGTGCGCCTGTCGCCCGGCGCGAGCATCGGTTCTTCGCCATGGACGGCGGATCGGGGTGTTTCGGTCGAAGGTTCACGCGCGATCCGAATGGCGATACCCAGGACAGCGTGGTTCGCTGCGATGTCCCGCACGAACTTCCGGAGTGAAGCTCCGGTGGGGGACTCGGTTGGGTTTTTGAGGAGGCGCGCTCGCGCCAGGAAAGGGAATCCGCCTACCGGTCGCGATCTTTTTGTTTCGGTATGCCGCGCAACACCCAAAACGTCACGATGCCGGCGAGGACGGTCAGGATCGTCACAATCACCAACCCCGCGAAAATGCCCGATTCACTCATCGTCGTAGCCTCCCGCACTGGCCCAAAGAAGCGCCGCGAACCGGGGAACGGCAAGCGAGCCCGATGGGCGAGCCACGGATACGCGTCCCGATCTGGGCCTCGCACAGAGCCCTGGTGGCACTCATCGCCGGCGGATTTCGCGCCGGAGTCGGATCCGGCCCCGCGGTAGCGGCGGTATCCGGCGATCCAATTATGCTCGAAGACCGCCTGTGCGGCCAGGAGGGCCGCCCGCCCGTGGCAGACCAGCCAATGCAGCTCGTTCTCGAGACGGTCCTTGCGGGCCGCGTTCCAGTATCCGTAACGCGGCTCGGGCCAGAGGTTGCGGGGATCGCGCGGGGCGCCGCCGACCGCGAGCGGGACCAGGTGATAGACCGTGTAGTGCCAGATACGTTGATCGGCGTACCCGTACTCGCGCAGCGGCTCGCGCTTGAGCGGCTCGGTGTAGGAGACCGGCGAGCGGATGGTCCGGGTGTAGCCGCGCACGCAGATTGGCTGGTGAAGGTCGGCCTGGGTGACGGCCGGATTGACCGCCCCGGGGTCCATCGGGGATTGGGAAGCCCGAGAGGCGCTGCCGCCCACGCACCCGGCATGGCGAGGATACCACAGAGGGGCAATGCCGTGAGGAAGCGCAATCGGCGGGCTGTGCCCACCACCGCCGGGCCGGGTTCGACCCACGGATGCGTCATGAGAGGCTGAAGTTCATGGCGGACCTTCTACGGGAACCCTGCAATGGGAACGCGCAAGAACTGCCGGTCAGGGCCGATCGGTTTGCGGCTTGGGCTTGCCCGGTTCGGCGAATACCGCCTCGAGGAGTTTGCGGTACGGTTCGCGCCGAGCCGGGGGCAGGGCCGCGAGGCGGGCTAAGAGGCGTTGCGCACGCGCTTGGCGGCGGCGTTCGCGAATGCGCTGGGCGGCTTGGACGAAATCGACGATGGGGTTTTGCATCGGTTTATCCGGCTCCGGTTCGAGGCGAGGGGGCAGTCGGGTAAAGGATACCGCCGTCGCGTCGGCTTGCAATGGCGCGTTCGCCCCTTGCCGCTGCGCCGGCGCCGCAGGTCCCGGGGGCTGTCGGGATGGGGATCAGCGGGCGGCTGTGGGTGTGGTAAACCGAGAGCGGATACTCCCGGGTGCAGGGCGGTGGAGGCGATCCGGCATCGGTTTCTTCTCTATCCGATGGACCATGATTCTGGTCCCGATGCGCGGGGGGATGGATTGGGTTCGCGGCGGACGACGTTCGGGGATGCCGCTTTTGCGGGGCCACCTTCAGGACGCATCGGTTTTATCACCGCGCACGAGCCGGAAGGTGGCGCGACCGATGATAGCGCGGGCATCGCTGAACCGCCCATCGCGGAAGGCGTCGAGGAAATCGAGTGCGACCCGCTCGCCCTGGCAGGCCGCCGCGATGACCTGACGGAAGAGGTGATCGCCGGCGCGCTCGAAGGCCGCGTCGAAGGCCGCCTCGGTGTGCAGGTCGTCGACATCCACGCCGATGCACCGGCAGATCGGGCGGAACGTCTCTTTGCCGCCTGGCCGCCAGCGGATCCGGCCCTTGGCATCCAGGGTGTAGGGGCGGCGGTCCTCGCGCATCTCACGTCTCTTGGGGATCCGGGGGGTGAGGCAGGGGTTGGTCGGCCCGAAAGGGTATCACGGTCCAAACCCTCGCGATCGGGCGATGAGCCCGCAGAGGAGGCGTGCGGTGCGGTGGAGCCGCCGCACCGCGGCCGTGTCCGGGGCCGGGCCCGGACACGGGCCGTTAAAATGGAGGCTCAGGGTTTCGGCGTGCGGGAATAGCGCGCGTCGGCCTGTGACTTGGCCCGGGCCCGTTGGCGCGCGTCGGGCTGTTCGGCGCGTGGAAGCCCGGCGCCTTTCCCGATGTGGTCGGAGCGCACTGGGCGCTCGCCGTAGGGATCGTACTCGGGGACCACGTAGGTCGCCCCGCAGCGCCCGCAGAGGAAGGTGCGCTGCCACTCGGCCTCTTTCTGCGGCCAGACGCTGCGGTTGACCGGGGGAGGATGCCGGCTTTCGGATAGTTCGCGTTCTACGATACCCTCCCTGCGTCGTTACGCCCGGGATACATGAATAGACACGGCCTCTCGGTCTTGTCCCGGGCGGCTTCTGTGGTGAGCCCCTGCTTCAGCTCGTGCGCGAGACCGCGGTAGTCCACCACCAGCTTGCCGAGCTGGTCCCGGACACGCGGTTCACCCCGGCGCTCGCCGGCATGAGCCCGTGCGCCCGCATCGGCGTGTCGACGCACCTCGTTTGCAGCGCGCCGCCAGCGCCTCGCACCGGGCCTTGTCGGGGATGTGCGGCTGCCAGTCCGCGGAATCCGGGCCGGGTCGGTCCTGGCGACTTTGACCCGTCCCTTATCGTCGTCAGTCTGGTGCCGTCCGGCCGAAGCTGCGTGATCGCGCGATAGAGCGCAACGCAGGTGCGGCGGCTGATACGCAGCATGCCTGGCGCACTCAAGCCGCAACCGCAAGCAGGGCCGAGAGCTTTCGGTCGCGCTGCCGCAAGTAAGCCTTGAGCCGCTGTAACTGCTCGGCGCTCAGCTGGATCGCCGCCGCGGGCCGGGGCAGCGCGACCGGATCGAACCGCAGCCCCGGCACCGAGCGCTGCGTGCGACCATGAAGGAAGACGAACTGGCTCATCGCGCGGTAAGCTCTTCGCAGAGATCGGGCAGCGAGACGGCTTCAACGCCGGCAGCGAGCGGGAAGCGTTCCGTGCCGGAATACACCACGCGCCGGTACGCTGGTCCGACCGTCTCGCAGGCTAGATGGAAGCCGCGCTCGATCTTCGGCGCCAGCCCCCGCTTGATCTCGATCGCCCAGGGCTGGCGATCACCCGGTCGCTTGAGCAGCAGGTCGATCTCGGCTCCGGCTGCGCTGCGGAAAAAATGGGCCTGTGTGCCTTCCGGGGCGGCGGCAATCAGGGGTTCGATCGCCATCCCTTCCCAGCTTGCGCCGGCCACCGGGTGCGCCAGCAGCGCCTCATGATCGCCGATGCCGAGCAGCGCGTGCACCAGCCCGCTGTCGCGCACATACACCTTCGGCGACTTGACCAAGCGCTTCCTCACGTTGCCGTGCCACGGTGTAAGGCGGCGCACGAGCAGCAGGTCCACCAGCAGATCGAGATACGAGACCACCGTCTTGCCGTCCACGGCCAGCGAGCGGGCGAGCGCCGCGGCGTTGAGCAGGCCGCCCTGCTGATGCGCGAGCATGGTCCACAGCCGGCGCAGCGTCTCCGCCGGGATGCGCGGGCCGAGCTGCGGGATGTCGCGCTCGAGGTAGGTGCGAATGAAATCCAGCCGCCAGCGCAGGCTCGCCGCGTCCGAATCGGCGAGCAGGCTCTCCGGAAAACCGCCGCGCAGCCACAGGGCGTCGAGCCGGTCGCGCCCGACCTCGCCGGCGTCGAAGGGGCCCAGCTCCAGGTAGCGGATGCGGCCAGCCAGCGACTCGCTCGACTGCTTCAGCAGATCGATGGACGCCGAGCCCAGCACCAGAAAGCGCCCCTTGCCCTGCCCGCGGCGCCGGCCCGCGTCGATCAGCCCGCGCAGCGAGCGGAACAGTCCCGGCGTGCGCTGGATCTCGTCGAGGATTACGAGCTTGTCGGCGTGCTGCGCCAGATACAGCTCGGGCTCGGCGAGCTTGGAGCGATCGGCCTCAGACTCGAGATCCAGATACGCTGATGGCCCCGTCCGGGCGACCTCCAGCGCCAGCGTGGTTTTACCCACCTGGCGCGGGCCCAGCAGTGCCACGGCCGGGGCTTCGGCGAGGGCGGCGGTAATTTCAGGCAACATCCGGCGCGGAATCATGCGTGCAATTATGGAACAGCAATCCATAATTGCAAGGTTAACGTAGTCCAATCCCGCTGCGGTTGGGCCGTCTGCCGCCATGCCTCGGAACCGGCCGAACCCCGACTCCCTCGGCAACCGTTTACCGAGAGCGGCGTAAAGCTCCGTCGTTCAGGGGGGAGACATAAGCCGTGCCTTTTATGTTTAACGATTTAATCGTATAATTTGCAAGCATGAAAACGCGCTGGGCATTTCGCTGCTATCCAACGCCGGAGCAGGCCGAACACCTGAACCGCACGTTCGGCTGCGTGCGCTACGTTTGGAACTGGGCGCTGCGTATGCGCTCGGATGCCTACAAGGCCGGAGAGCGCGTCAACCACACGGAAACGGACAAGCGCCTGACGGTTCTCAAACGCCAGCCGGAAACCGTCTGGTTGAATGAAGTGTCCAGCGTGTGCCTGCAACAGGCATTACGCGACCAGCAGCAGGCGTTCGCGCACTTCTTCGAGAGGCGCGCTGCGTATCCCGCCTTCAAGAAGAAAGCGGCCCGGCAGAGCGCCAACTACACCTCGCAAGGCTTCACCTTCGATGCGAAGGCGCGAACGCTCAAGCTCGCCAAGATCGGAGCGATCAAGGTGCGCTGGTCGCGCAAGGCGATACCGCCGCCTTCGTCGGTGCGGCTGATCCGCACCGCCAGCGGGCGCTATTTCGTGTCGCTGGTCGTGGACGTTGCGCCACTTGAGTCTCCAAAAACCGGCAAACAGGTCGGTGTGGACTTCGGCGTGGCGCGTCTGGCGACGCTGTCCAACGGCGAACGCATCGCCAACCCGAGGCATGGCGACCGGCACCAGCGCGCCCTCACCCGCTATCAGCGCCGCATGGCGCGGCAGGTCAATGGCAGTCACCGCCGCGAACTGACGCGGCGACGGATTGCGCGCATCCACGAGCACATCACCGACAGCCGGACGGACGTTCTGCACAAGCTCTCCACCGATCTCGTCAGGCGATTCGACGTGATCTATCTCGAAGACCTTAATGTGCGCGGCATGGTGAAAAACCACCACCTTGCCCGTGCATTGAATGATGCGGCTATCGGTCAGGCCGGTCGGATGATCGAGGAAAAAGCATCTCGCGCCGGCAAGACCGTGGTACGGATCGACCGTTTCTACCCGAGCAGCAAGACCTGCTCAGTCTGTGGGTACATTCTTTCAGCACTGGCTTTGAGCCAGCGCGAGTGGACGTGTCCCGAGTGTGGTGTGCGGCATGACCGCGACCTGAATGCCGCACTGAACCTTTTGGCGGTCGGACAGACCGTGACAGCGCATGGAGACAGCGTAAGAGCTAAACGGGCCACGGCCCGTGGAGCCAGCGGTCAGCGAAGTGCGAACCGACAGGTGGCGGTATGACCGCAGCACTGGAATCTTCGTCCTTTAGGGCGGAGAGGATGTCAAGGTGTCGCCTATTCACGAAATCCGCCCCGTCCTGCTCAAGAGCCCAAGCCGCATCGAGGCCTTCCTTACCCTCTACTTTCTGGCTCTCCTCGTGCAGGCGCTCACCGAGCGGGCGTTGCGCCAAGCCATGCGTCGTGAGGCCATCCCCCCCGGCTGCCGATTTGTCCCGAAAGCGCTTGGCTGTCCAGCCGAATCGAGCACCACATCGCCGCCAGCGACGACGGTCGCATCCTCATGAGCTTCCCCCGCGCCGGACGCATCTGCGCCGCGCAGATCCTCGCGGAGTTGGGTAGTGTGCGCGAGCGCTTTGACTCGGACGAACACCTGGCCGCCGAGGCCGGCGTCGCCCCGGTGACCTACGCCTCGGGCAAGCACAAGGCGGTGGTGTTTCGCTGGGCCTGCAACCACCGGCTGCGCAGGGCGTTGACCACCCTGGCCGACAACTCGCGCCACGCCAGTACCTGGGCTGCAGCCGTCTACACCAAGGCCCGCGGCCGTGGCTGCGACCACCCGCACGCCATCCGCATCCTCGCCAGAGCCTGGCTGCGTGTGATCTGGCGTGCCTGGATCGACCACAAACCCTATGACCCCTCCTTGCACGGAGGGCTCCAAAGCTTGATCAAAACACCAGGAGGTTGACACAGGGTGTCTCATGCTACCAGATGTGCGGAATGCGGACCGGCGGCGCCGGATCGGTGGTGACCGGCGCCGGCGCAACCGCAACCGCAACCGCGAGCGCGGCGAGGGCGAGCGGCGGTGGCGGGGCGGCGTCGTTGGCGTCCGTGCCGTAGGGCCGATAGCGGTACGCGTGCGCGGGGAGCGCGGCCAGCAGACGCCCGAGCGGGGCCGAGCCCCGCGAGGCCGGCGTCGGAATCGGCTCCCCCGCCGCCGCGACGCGGCGCACGCGCGCCCAGTCGATGCGCCAGCGCTGCTGCGTCGCGCCCATGTAGCGGGCGATCGCCCGGGCGGCGCCGTCGGCGTCCCCGTGCGGATGGTAGACCTTGAGCGGCGCGAACCGCTCGAGGTAGAGGCGCAAGCCGTTGCGCTGGCCGACCAGAAACGGACGGTCGATGATACGCACCGGCGTGCCGACCCGCACGAGACGGAACAGCGTGACCGCGTCTTCGGGATACAGGTGGAAGCAGCCGTGGCTCGGGCGCATCCCCACCCCCCACGGACGGCTGGTGCCGTGGATGTAGATCTCTGGGAATCCGGTCTCGAGCGCCAATTCCCCCATCGGGTTCTGCGGACCCGGCGGCACCACCGCCGGCAGCGGATCCCCCTGCGCGGCGGCCTGGGCACGGATGTCGGCCGGCACCACCCAGCGCGGCATGCGCCGCTTGGCGACGATGCGCGTCATGCCGAGGGGATCGGGGAATCCCGGCTGGAAGATCCCGACCGGGAACGTGTAGACCCGCGGCGTCGGGTGACGCGCCGTGACCGGAGGGAAGTAGAACAGGCGCCGTTCCGGCGCGTCGATCACGATGCCCTTCCACGGCCGCGGCGGGAGGATGAACTCCGTCGGTACGACCACGCGCGCGCCCGCGCCGGGGAGCCAGGGGTCGACGCCCGGGTTGGCCCCCACGATCTCGTTGTAGCCCAAGTCGTAGTGACGGGCGATGTCCAGCAGGGTGACGTCGTTGCGGGCGATGACCACCCGCACGTGCCCGACGATGTTGCCGGCGCCGCTCGGGTAGGCGAACGCCGCCGCCCGCCCCACGGCGGGCAGCAGGGTGAGGAGTGCGGCCGCGGCCAGCCGACGGGTCACCGCGGCGCCGCAGCCGCCCGTGCACCGCGCGCCTTCAGGGAGACCGCCCACGCCGATCGACGTCCGCGTCAGTCTCCGCCGTCACCGCCCGGAGGCGGCGGCTGATACCCCGGCTGCCGCGTGGTCCCGGGGGGCGGCGGCGGGTGGTAGTCGCGGGCGCGGCGGCGCTGCCCCTCGAAATGGCCGGCCACCGGGATGCGGTTGCCGCGCGAATACATGCACTGCATGTAGGCGATGTTGTAACGGCGCTGGACCGACATGCCCTCCTGCTGCCCGTTCGAAGCACCGACCGCGGTTCCGGCCAGGGCACCGCTGGCCGCCCCGATCCCCGCGCCCCGGCCCCCGCCGATCGCCGCACCGAGCGCGGTGCCGAGCACCGCCCCGACACCCGCGCTCTTCAGCGTGTTCTCGTTGGCGGTCTGGGAGGCCGTGGCACCGCCGATCTGCATGCGTGCGAACTGACGGCACACGGCATTGTCGGTCTGGAACTGCTCGAAGGTCTTGTTCGGGCCCGGCAACACCATGACGCTGGGACCGCTCGGCACCGTCGCGCACCCGCCGAGGGCCGCGCCGACCGCCACCACCACTGCTGCTGCCTTGAATCCGTTGTTCATCCGCATCGATCCTCTCAAACGGAGCGCGTAAACGCGCTCGCCGCCACATCGCAAGCGTGACTGTTGCGGCTTGCGGAACTGCCTGACACCCGTAGCCCGGATGCAGCGAAGCGGAATCCGGGACCAAGCCGGCGCCCCCCCGGATTACGGCCCGCCGGACCTCCATCCGGGCTACGGGATGACCGTCCAGCAGTTACGCAAATCTCAATTCCCCTCCCCCTTCGGGGGCTGCGGGACGACCTTCATCCAGCCACCCGGGCATTCCTTCACGTAGGGGTAGTAGGCCCGCTTCGTCTGGCAGAAATACCAGTACTGTTGCGGCGCCGGGCGCTCGGGGGCGATGTACGTCACCGGCGGGGGCGGCGAGACGATCACCGGCGGGGGCGAATAATACACCGGCGGCGGCGCCCACCACGGCCCCCAGCCCCAACCGGGCCCGACGCCGATGAAGAACTGGCCGTCGTCGTCATCCCAGTCATCGCGGTCGACGTACCGGAAACGGTAGCCGATCTCGACTCTCGCCACCGGGTGTACCCAGACCGGCGCGCGGACGAAACCGTGCGCCCGCCAAGCCCCGGGCGGGTGTGCCCAGACGACCGGCGTCGCGGCGAGGAGCACGCCCGCGGCCGCACCTGTCAACCACTGCCGCCTCATCGGGAAATCCTCCGGAACGTCGCAACGGCCCCCCGGGGGCGCGCCGCATTCAGGTGTCCGCAACGGCAAATTGGACCCCGCGCGCGATCTGTAGTTCCGGCGACCATAGACCCCGGCACCCACCCGACCCCGGGCACGGGGGCGGGGAAGGCGGGCACACCCGCGGCGCGGGGGCCTACGGCGCCGGCCGGTGCCAGTGCAGATAGAGCGCCGGAATCAGGTTCGTACTCAGGACCGAACTCCAGACCACCGTTCAAGCCCCCCCGAGGATCACCAGGGCGAGCCCCTGCTCGGGCGCGGCGCCGAGTCCCCAACCCAGGGCGGTCGGCAGCATGCCGAGCACGGCCGTCAGGGTGGTCAGCAGGATCGGGCGAAAGCGCACCCGCACCGCCTCGCGGATCGCGGTCTCGGCATCCATGCCGTCGCGTTCGTTGTGCCGCGCGCCGTGCAGCAACACGATGCCGTGGTTGAGGCTGATCCCGACGAGGGTGAGGATACCGACCAGGCCGATGGCGTTGAGCCCCTTGCCGCTCGCGGCCAGCGTCGCGCCGCCCCGGTGAACGCGAGCGGCATCTGCAGCAGCAGGATCGCCGGCAGGCGGATACCGTCGAACTGCAGCATCAGGATGCCCACCATGAGCACGAACGCCCCGAGCGCGGCGATGCCCAGATCCGCCGCGGCCTTCTCCAGGCGCGCGAACAGCCCGCCGAACTCGACCCGGTAACCCGGGGGCATCTTCAGCCCTTTCAGGGCCGCGCGCGCCGCCGACACTGTGGCACCCAGCGGTCCCGTCGGCGTGGCGAGGATGTCCAGCGCGCGTGCGCCGTTGAGGTGGCGGATCTGGTTCGGACCCGCCTCGAGCTTCAGGTGCGCGAGCGTCCCCAGCGGCGTCCAGCCCTTGTCGGTGCGCATCAGCAGCGCGGACAGGCCGTCGAGCCCGAGGTGCGGGGTGTCGGCGAGCCGCAGGTAGAGATTGAGGTGGTAGTTGCCCTGCGGCATCCGCGTCACCACCTCGCCGCCGATCGCCGGGCGCAGTTGTGCGTAGAGCGCCCGCGGCGTGATGCCGTAGAGCGCCATCGCGGCGTCGCGCAGCAGCAACGCGAGCGGTAGCGAGACGCAGGGAGAGTACCGTTCGGGATGCAGGGCTTGGCGCAGCGCCCGAATGTGCCACCAGACTACAAGGGCCAGAACGAACAGGACGAGCGCGGCAGCGGCCGAAAGCGCCAGGAAGTGCCGGTAAGGCCAGAGTCGAATCGCGAGCGTGAACGCCAGCGATACCGTGAGCCCGGATACCGTTGCCCACGGCCCCGGCGCGAACCGCCCGGTACCGGCACAGTTCGTTAGGACGCGGTGCCCGAGGTTCCCCCACCCACCGAGAAGTTCCACGACCTCGCCGGCTTGTTCCACGAAGACCCGGTTCCGTTTCCAACCATGGCGAAAGCGGCTGCGGTGCGCCGCCAGAAAAAAGACGTACAGAAGCCCCCCTCCCATTGTGGCGGCGTTCCCTGCCAGCGTTGCGACCTCGACATACCGGTTACTCGGCAGGGCCACCAGCGTGGCTTGGGCGAGAGCGGTCGAAACCGTAAGGACGAGGGTACCGTACCCGAACGCCAAAGATAACCACGCTGGCTCCGGGAGGTAAGCCCGCTTGAACAGATCGGCCGCCAGATTGCGGGCGCGCAGAAGATCGGTCCAGTCCGGCGGTGCATCCTCGTCGTGCCACGACGAGTCCTTGCATCGTCCGGTAAACAGCATCCCGGAGGAATACCCCATCGCCCACCACAGGTCTCCCAGGGCATTGAAGAACGGCACTGCGATGAACACCGCTCCGAACAGCCCGCCACCGGCCGCCAAGTCTGCGACAGAGGCGACCGCAGGGTGTGGGTCGGCTCCGTCAGGCCAAGGACCAGGGCGGCGAGGCTGCCGAAGAAGAAAAACCCCGTGGCGACAGCGTCGAAAACCGCGTCTGACAACGGCATCGAAGTTCCTCTATAAGGTAGGCGGCGGGCTATCGGGGGATACATCGGTCCCCTTTCGCCACAGGGTTTCCTCGGCGCCGGCGGTGCGGGCGAGCACGCGCGCAAGCACGAACAAGAGGTCCGAGAGCCGATTCAGGTAGGCCAGCGCCTCCGCGCGCACCGGTTGGGTACGATGCAGCGTGACTAGGCGGCGCTCGGCGCGCCGGCAGACGGTGCGGGCGAGGTGACACGCGGCCGCCGCGCGCCCGCCGCCGGGCAGGACGAATTCCCGCAGCGGCGGCAGCTCGGCGTTGAACCGGTCCAGTTCCCGCTCGAGGCGCGTGACCTGTTCGGCGCCGATCCCCGCGTGGCCGGGCAGGCACAACTCCCCGCCGAGGTCGAACAGCTCGTGCTGCACGGCGAGCAGGCACTGCGCGACCGCCGCGGGCGGATCCTCGGCCAGGACCGTAGCCACGGTGGTGTTGAGTTCGTCGACCGTCCCGTAGGCCTCGACGCGCGCATCGTCCTTGGGCACACGCGCACCGTCGCCGAGCCCGGTGTACCCGCGGTCTCCGGTGCGCGTGTAGATCTTGGACAGCCGGTGACCCATTACTCCTCCTGTTTACCGGAACGCCGGCGTTTTTATATGCGTCGACGATGGTTGGTGCGCTGATTCCGTCGCATCCAATGGCCGGAATCCGACGAAACAATGGTCGCGGGAACGGCATCGGTAGCTAACAACGAATAACGGGCGCTGGCGCTGGTTTTTCGGACGATAGGGAGGGGAGGGAATGCAATGATCGCTTTTGCCACATTGGGCAAAAGCGTTTTGCAAGTCGAGGGCAAAGATCCTGTGGATCTTCCGGATTTCGTGTGGATCTTCGGAAAAAAGTTAGAAACTAACTTAAATACACGGTCTTTTGGGCGCTCAGTGGCCACTTTGGGTAGAAAATGTACGATTTTGGCCACTCAGTGGCCAAAATAGTTGACTAAGTTGTGTGGTATGGCCACTCAGTGGCCACTTTTATAGGAATAAAACTTACACAGCGTAGGCTGTGGCTTCCATATGTGTAGTTAATACGACCGCACTATACCTAGGGAACCGGTAGGATGCAAGCCGTGGAAATGAATGGCGGTTGAAATCAACCAATCTGAGCCGAGGAACTGGGTCGCAATCGGCCTGTTGCACCCGTTCCGGCAGGCGGTGGGGTCGTGACTGGGTGTTTTCCACGATTCAGCAGGTACGCGAGGCACCGGCCACCTTGCGTCGCCCTACGCCTACCAGGGGACTACGCGCCCTCGCTTCGCTCTCCCTGGCGCGTAGGGTACGAATCGTACGCGCAAACGACGGGCATGCATCATAGGGGCTGGAGTGTACCTGAATCACGGCCCCAGGATCCTGTTCACAAGGGCAGGAGACTATACAGATAGGATCTACATTATCTTTAACAAGCGATGGAAATTGTCCAATACTATATTGGCTAACAGAGGGCACCATGCAAATTTTTCAGGCAGGACACTCCAGAGAGTGGCTTGATGAGGTGTTGGGGGATGCGCGCATGCTAAGCGACGAGTTCATGGAATCGAGGAAGGGGACCGTGAGGAACGGGGAGAATCGCTGGAGTGATTTGGTATTGAGGGTGAGGGCAGGTAGTGGGAGCCTATCCGTGGACTGGTTGAGAAGGAGATGGGTGGGGAAGCCTGGGGGGCGGCGGATTTTTGCGACGCGTCTGAGGAAGGGGACCGGGTTCAGGTATCCGAAGCGGGAACTGTTGAGATGGGCGAAGGACTGGGAACGCGATGAGGTGTGGCAAGCGGAGTGCAGGATGGCCCTGCTGCGGGAGTTGTGGCAGATAGGGAAGATGATGGAGCGTGCCGAGCGGAAGTACCTGGGGGTGAACACTGGGGTGTTCGACACGGAAGACGAGGCGAGCAGGATAGACGACGAAGTTGGGTTTATCCCGGATCGCCAGGGTCCGGGGGGAGGCCGATGAGTTCCCTGACAAGGCAGTGGGCGGAGAAGCCAAGGAACATGGCTGGGGGGAAGAGCAGCAGGGCCAGGAGCGGGCGCAGAATGAGCGGCGCGAAGTGGGAGGTGATCAGGAGCGCGGCGATGGTGATCGCGTTGGCGGCGCCGTACCGGGCGTTGCGCTGCTGGAGTAGGTCGAATCGAACCCCGAGGTCGTCGACAGGGATGAGCCAAGGAGAGAACCTGGCGCAGAATCTGGTGAATGGGTCTGCGTCCTCCAGGTGTGGTCGATGGTATCTGTGGAACATGGTTGTATACCTCCTGCCTGTCATCTTACCGGGATCTTGGAAAATGCAAACGCAGAGTGTGGTTGCTCGTCACGCGGGCGTGGTGATCACGAATTGGGAAAGGCGATCAGGTGGAACGGGCCGGCGGGTTTTGTTCAGGCCAAATGAGAGCGATTCTGGAGCACTGTGGTTGTGAGGTGGCTGTGGGGTAGGGGGTATGAGGCCGAGGTTGGTTTTTCTGTAAAAAAGCATAGGAACGGTGGCCTGCGCGGTGAATTTTGGTGGCCGGTGAAATCTGGTGTAGTCCGGGGTGCCGACCTGTTTCTAGTGCTGTACGGTGCTGGTTCCAGGCTCGTGGGCGACGCTGAGCGCCTCGCGGTCGGGCGTTTCGTCCTTCGGGCGGCGGCGGAACAGGCTGCGGTCTGGGCGGTCGACGTGCGGGTCCGGCCGAGCCACGTCAATATTGCTGCCGGGCACCTGCTCGACCCGGAATTTCTCCGCGACGTCGGCGAGGTGTGGTCCGCGCGTCTGCCGCGCGCGGCGCGGGCGCGAGATCCGCGCTGGTCGTCGAGATCAGCGAAATCGCCCCGCTGAGCGACCTGGAACAGGCCGCCGAGGTAATCCAACAGCTGGCGAGACGGGGAATCGAGGTGGCGCTGGACGACCTCGGCACCGGTCACGCCTCCCTGGACTACCTGCAGCGGTTGCCTGCGGTGACGCTCAAGATCGACGCACCTTCGCATGCGATATCCCCACCGACCCCAAGGACTTAGCCATCGTCGCCGGAGGGGTGGTCACGGCGCAGATCCTGGGTCTGCGCGTCCTGGCCGAGGGGTGGAGATGGCGGAGCACGCGTGGCTGCTGGCGCGCATCGGCTGCCGCCATCCCCGATCTGGCCTGCGGATTGATCCTCGAAGGGCGCGCGGGGCGGGTGCGGCGGTTCGTCAATGTTTTACGTAGGGGCGAACGGTCGCCCAAAGACGTCGTCGAGCCCGGTGCCGAGCGGCGTTGTCTGTTCGGTCGCTGGATGGAGCGGATGAACGCGAGCGGCCAGGAGTCCGAGCCGAGGGAAGTCACGCCTGCGGAACCTGGTGGTGACGTTGGAGTTCTCGCCGCCACGATCATCTTTTACCGTGGTTGGTGATCATGATGTTTCACGGGAAACGAGGCGGGCGTGCGTAGCCTACGGCTGCCGATTCTGGGCGCGCGGCTGCTGTTGCCACACGTCGCCGCCAGCGTGAACGCGGTCGCCCTCAAGGACCGGCTCCAGTCCTTGGCCGCCCGGGTCGACGCGTTGTCGCTGCGCGAGCGCGCGCTGCTGCTGGCCGCCCTCCTGGTGGTGGTCTATGTACTCTGGGCCAACCTGCTGATGGCGCCCCTGGGGCAGCGGCAGAAGACACAGCAGGGTCAGGTCGCACAGATCAACACGCGCATCGCGACGCAGCGTCGGCAGGGAATCGCGCGGCACCGGGAGTCCGGCGACAAAGACGGACGCCTGGTCATCGTCAGCCCCGATTCGGGCCAGTAGGCGTAGACGAAACACCGCCGCGGGGCGATCGGGTCGAGCAGGCGCGCGGCGCGCGCCACGAGATCGTCCAGGCCCCGATAGCCGGCGCGGTGCGCCGTGCCGGCCAGGGCGCGGCTGTAGGCCGAGTCGACGGGATCCGCGGGCAGCAGGCACCACGCACCACGCCTCGGCGTCGAGGCGGTCGAAGAGCGGCGGCGCGGTGACGAGGTCCGCCACCGAGAGCCCCGCCCGCTCCAGCGGCGGACCGCCCCAGCGCGCGCGAAAGGGCAGGAAGGCGCTCACCAAGCCGAGTTCGCGCAGGTACTGGAACCAGCCGGTGACCGCGTGGCGTTGCGGGGCGGCCGCCGTCAGCACGGTGGTCATCGCCGCCGCGGTGGTCGGCGGGAACACCGAGGATATCCGCGTTCGCATGTGTGCGGCGAGCGCGCCGCCGCGGGCGACGAGGTAGTCGTGGCCCAGCCCGTCAAGCAACAGCAGAAGGACGTAGCGCACCCCGGCCACCTCGGCGGGGGCGAGGGAGGCGAGCGGCGGGTAGGGCGGGCCCGGGCGCCGGCTCCGGTTCGGAGTCGGGCTCCGGTTCGGAGTCGGGCTCCGGTTCCGGCTCTGCCACCGGGGCCGCGCGGGCCGGCTCCGCCGCTTCGGCGTCTGCCGCGGGCGGCGAGGGGTCCGCGTCCGCACGGTCACCGGCCGCCTTGCCGCCCGTCTTGAGCGCGGGTTGCTGCGCCGCGGATGGTTCCGGCCAGCGACCGCCGAGGGCGGGACGGTGTGGGCCCAGGACACGGCGAGCGCGGTCATCAGCAGCATGCCGCATTCACACCCGCCCCGTGGGGGTGGTGAGCCTGAGCGGCCCGCACGAGAGCCTGACTGGGAAACTGGTTCGCACCCCCGCGGCGGAACCAGGGGGCCACGGCGGCGTTGTGACCGGACCCGCCGGCCGGTCAGGGTGATCGAGTAGTCGTGAGGTAAGCAAGTCCCTGGCCGGCTGGTTCGACCTGCCGTTCTACGCTATCGCGATCCGCTACCTGTTGCATCGGGTCCAGGGCGTACGGCGCCGCGCGCCGGGACCCGGCGAACGGGGGGAAAAACGGCGATGTACGTGGGTTATTCGGAGGGCTGTCCCGGATGGATATAGGTCAATCTCGGTGCGGTTGTGCCGGGTGGTTCCATGGGGATGTTTTATGCGGGATCGCCGGGGCGATCATCTTTTTCGTCATAAGGCGATCTAAATGTCGCGCGTGAAGCGTGGATTTATCCTGGGTGTTCTGTCGGTGGTGATGTTGGTTGGCTGTGTGCGGGATACGCCGGGCGTGGTTTCGCAGTCTGTTCTGGGGAAAGTGGTTCGTGGGCTGAGGTCGGGCGGGGGGTTGGTGGTGCGCGGGAACATGAAGTGGATGGCGCGGGCGGGATTTGGCGGCACGCCGGGGATTGTGTACTGGAGCTGGTCTGGGAAGCGGGTGGCGGTGCATGGTTTTCCGGGCGCAGCTGGTCTTGGGCGTCTTCTTGCGGACGTAGGGGTCCGTGGGGGGCGGTAATTTTAGGTATCGCCGGGTATCGGGCGATATGCAAGGACGGTAAAGCGAGGCGGTGAGATGGATCACGAAGCGCAGGTGATGCAAACGATTCCGGGTGGTGAGGTGGTTTTGCGTGGGTTGTCCTTGAAGCGGTTGTCGTTTGACTCCCGGGTCATGGCGTTTCCGGTCGAGGCCCGTGATGCGAGTCCGCACATGGAGTTGATGACGGAATGGAGGAACCTGGAGGGCGAGCATTACGAGGTGGTGTTGGGGGTGAAGTTGGGTGTGAATGTGGAGGGGCGGGAGGTATTTCGTGTGGATGTGGCGCAAGCGGGGGTTTTCCGTGTGAGTGGAATACGGGGGCCGGATCTGCAATGGGTGATGGGTACTCGGTGCGCCAAGGTGCTCTATCGGGCTGTCAGGAAGGTAGTGGAGGTGGTGGTTGAGGGGAGCGGGTTTGGGCAGATCGAGTTATTGGATCTTGATTTTGATGCTATGTATGCGCGGGAGACCGCAAGTAGCGAGTCTGCCGGCGAGACTCCGCCGCCGCGGATGCATTGATGAGGGGCGACATGAGAATACATGTGTTGTCTGACGTACACCTGGAATTTGGGGATTTCGAGCCGCCGCCGGTGGAGGCGGACGTGGTTGTGCTGGCGGGCGACATCGGGGTGGGCGTGGAGGGCGTGCAGTGGGCGGCGCGCCGGTTTCCTGACCGCCAGGTGGTCTATGTCGCCGGGAACCATGAATTTTATGGAGCCGATATCCAGGTGACGCTCGATGGACTGACCCAGGCTGCGCCGTCCAACGTGCATGTACTGGAGAACCGGTGCATGGAGGTGGGCGGCGTGCGGTTCTGCGGTGCGACGTTGTGGACGGACTTCGCCTTGTATGGGCCGCTGGGATCGTGGAGCGCGCGGGGGCTGGCGAGGCGGGTGATGCCGGAGTTCAGCGAGGGTGCGTTGAGCGTGTGGGATGGACTCTCGCCGTTCACGCCGGAGCGGTCGATGGAGTTGCACCGAACCTCACGCAACTGGCTGGAGGCGTCGCTGTTGGCGGGAAGGGGACCTGTGGTGGTGGTTACGCACCATCTACCGAGCGAGCGATCTATCGCTCCGCGATGGCGAGAGCCCATGAGAGACGTGTTGAACCCGGCGTTTTGTTCGGACCTGGAGCCGCTGGTGGAGCGGGCGCGGTTGTGGGTGCACGGGCACAGCCATGATTCCTGTGATTATCGTACGGCGTCTGGCGGCCGGGTGGTGTGCAACCCCCGTGGTTACCACCCGAATGAGTTGAACCCGGAGTTCGACCCGGGGTTGGTCGTGGAGATCTGATGTGGTTGCACGGTTGAGTGTTCGGGAGGCGGAGCGGTTGGGGTTGGGGTTGGGGTTGGGTGAAGACCCGGCGGCGCGCCGCGAGCGGATTCGCAGGCGCGGGGAGCGCGCATTGGCTGCGGACGCCCCGCAGGCGATATTGCTGCGCATTGCGCAGTCCGTATCGTCGCAGGCGCAGGGGGATTACCGCCCGCTTCCCGGCCGGCGTTATCGGGCCGATGTGGCGATCCCGGCTGCGCGGTTGATTATTGAGTGCGACGGCTGGGAACATCATGGCAAGTACAAGGGGGATTTTGAGCGGGATCGGAAGCGGGACCGGGTGCTGTCGCTGGCCGGATGGCGGGTGCTGCGCTTTACCGCGGGCGAGATCCGCAAGGACCGCGACCAGATCGCCCAGACGGTCCGTCGGGCGGTGGAGCAGGCGGGAGGCAGGGCGGGGAGGTCGGCGAGGGGCCGGCGGGAGGTTTGAGGCGGGTGGATGCGGAGTGGTTTGATCGCTGGGTGCGGTTGTTTTCGGAGCGGGAGGGGCTGGTGTTTCCGGTGGAGCGCCGGTCGTTTCTGAGCCTGGTGGTGGAGTTGCGGATGCGGGAGTTGGGGGTTGAAAGGATGCGGGATTACTACCGGGCGATTGTGTTCGGAGGCGGGGATAGCGATGCCGAGTGGGTCATCCTGGTGGACCGGGCGACGGTGCATGAAAGCAGTTTTTTCCGTCACGACACGGAGTACGGGTGGCTCGAATCGCATTTCATACCGGAGCGATGCACGGGTAACGACGATGCCTGCGCGGTGTTGTCGGCAGGCTGTGCGGGTGGGGAGGAATTATATGGCATCGGGATGTTGCTGGCCGCGGCCGGGGTGAGGTATGCGCTGACCGGAGTCGACCTGAGTGGTACGAAGCTGGTGCGTGCCAGGTCGGGTGTGTATCCGGTATCGGCGGTCGCGCGTGTGCCGGATGGTTTGCGGGAGAGGTATCTGGAAGTAGTGGATGCCAGGCGTGTCCGTGTAGTGGAGGGTTTGCGCAGGCGCAGTTGTTTTTTGCGGGTGAACATCCTGGATATCGCTAAATGGCCGTTGCCGGAGGCGGATCTGGTGGTGTGCTGGAACGTGCTGATGTACGTAGCGCCGGCGCGGCGTCTGGAGGTAGTCGAGCGGTTGGCGCAACGGCTGGCGCCGGGTGGGGTATTGATGCTGAGTCTTCTGGATATGGCCGGCATGGAGGACGCTGTAGCGAGAGCGGTGCCAGGCATGGAGCGCATACGGGGCAAGGGCCTCAACGCGTATCGAAGATCCTTTGTTTCGGTATCCGAGCCGGTTGCGCCGGTGCAGCCGGTTAGCCCCGGTGCAGCCGGTTAGCCCCGGTGCAGCCGGTTAGCCCCGGTGCAGCCGGCCTCACCGATGCGGGCATTGCCGGTGTGGTTGGACGACCCTGACGGCGGGGTGAGGCGAACATGTGTCCGCCAATCGCAGTGAATCGCGCATCTGGAAACCTGCGATACCGCCTCGCGCGCTTGCTCGCCATGGCCGCCGTGACGGTGCTGGCCGGTACTGCCTGCGCGGCATCGGCGTTCGCCGCGAACGCGCTGCAGAAGCTTGGGTTTTCATCTCTTCCCGGAGGCGACGTCCAGCCCCGGGTTTTGGCGGACGACGATGAGGCGGTGGTGCTCGGCGGCATCTACCGGCGCACCGACAAGCGGCAGAAGAACAGCGTGGCCATCCTTGGGGATATTCCCGGCCTCGGTTTCCTGTTCCGCAACGGCCGGAAAACCAACGACCGCTCCGAGTGGTTGATCTTCGGGGCGCCGAAGATCATCGACGGCGCCCTGTGGGCGGAGGTCAGCCGTGGCGGCTGAAGAGGCGAGCGGATTTTCTGGGCTGGACTGGATTCGCGGGGAGGTGGATGCGGCGTGCGCGTGTGCGCGGGAGTGCGTGGAGGGTTTCGCTGGTGACGGTGGGGTCCCATGGATGGACCGGTGCCGGGAGTCCCTGGAGCCGGTTCGTGGTGCGCTCTGGATGGTAGGGGTCGGGGGTGGTGTGTTGCTGGTGGATGAGATGGTAGCCGTAGCGGTAGGGTTACGTGACGGCTCGGTGGAACGTCCGCGGGAGGGTTGTGAGTCTCTGATGCGTGCCCTGGCGCGGTTACCGGTGTATCTGGACGAGGTACGGGCGGGCGGTTTGGATGTGCCGATGCGGTTGATGGCGGAGTTGAACGATCTTCGCGCGGCGCGCGCGGAGCCGTTGTGGGTGGAGGGGGCGTTGTTTCGCCCGCGGCTGGCGGGTGAGATTCCGGGGCCGGAGAAGATGATGGAAGTGCCGGCGGATGCCGTGGACCGGCGCCGGCGCGTGCGGCGGCTGCGGCAGGACTACCAGGTCGGGTTACTGGCGGGGATGAAGGATGCGCGGGACGGTTTGGAGCGGATGCGGGAGGCGCTGCAGCGGCTGTACGCGATGGCGTGGCCGGTTGGGGTACGGCGGGTGTGGTGGATTGCCGGTGGGCTGGCCGACGGGCTCTTGCGGGGGGAAGGCGAGCGAGATGGAAGCGGGGTTGCGTTGTGGCGGCTGTTTGGGCGGGTGGATCGCGAGATCAAGCGTTGTGTAGGCGGTGCGGGCGCCGGTGAGGTTGTGGAACCGGAGCCGGGATTGCTGTACGGCCTGTTGTGGTACCTGGGTCGATGCGGGGTGAAGGACGGGTGGTGCGGGCGGGTGTATGACTTCTACGAGCTGGCCCGGTGGATGGAAGGGGAGGGGGTGGATTCCGGTGTGGAGGGGGATGCCCTGCGGGCGCTGGCCGGCCAGGTGCGGCGGGATCTGGTGGAAGTTCAGGAGGGGGTGGACCTGTTCGTGCGCGGGGGGTATGCGGCCGCCGGGTTGTTGTCCGGTCCGGTGCGGGTATTGAGCCGGCTGGGGGACACCTTGGCGATGGTGGGTTTGGACGAGCTGCGGGAGGCGGCGCGGCGGATATCGGGGCATCTCGATGCGGTGTGCGGTGGATCCGCAGATGTGTCTGGCGAGATCGATGTGGCGGCCGAAGATCTGGTACGGCTGGACCGGGCGTTGGAGCGTTTGGAGCGGGACGGGCGGCGAGGTCGTGTTGGGGAGGACGATGGATATCGGGATGTGATTCGGGAGGTGGCGGTGCAGTGCCATGCGGAGGTTGTTGCCGTGCGTGGCAAGTTGGATGCGGACTGGGCCGGCGCGGCGGACGCGGACGATTTTGCATTATCGGTGGAAATCCGCGGGCGGATGATGGATGTGGGGGGTGCGTTGCGAGTGGCGCAGTTGGTGGATGCTGCGGACATGATCGATGAATTGGTTGAACGTTTATGGGCGCGAGACCACGTGGTGGAGTTGCCGGCGGCGGAACGCGCACGGGTTTCGCATCTGGTGGCCGGTGTGGAGTATTACCTGGAGGCATTGGCGCGTGGGCGGGTGGTGGTGGGTGGGACGGATGAGCGTGCATTGATGGAGGATCTGCGGCGAAAGCTATCGGTGGTCGGTTGCGAATCCGGGCGTGGGGGTGGAGACGGCGGACCGGTGGACGCGGCCGTGCCGGCGCCGATCGGGGGCCGCGGGCCCGGCGCGCTGCTGGGGCGCGCGGAACCGGAATCGATGGCCGCCCCGCAGGGGCCTGCCGCCCCGCAATGGGGCGTCGCCCTCCAGGGAGATACTCGCCCGCAGGAGCGGGGCGAGCAAGGCATGCTGGATGACGTGCCAGCCGACGGCGAGGCCGACATCGAGACGGCGCGATCGGATGCTCCGCTGGCGGCAGACGAGGTGCCGGCGAACCAGGCGGTGCCGACCAATGACCAAGCGCGGCCTATTGGCGACGACATTCAGGATACGGAGGCGGTGGAGGGGACGGTTGAATCGGGAATTTTACAGGAACATGAGGCTGGGGACGGCCGAATGGACGCCGATACGGAGGTGCCCGCTGAGTCCACGAAGCAATGGGAAATGATTGAAAACGCGACGGAGGACGCGAGAGGGGGTGCGGTCGGTGATGCACGGGCGGTCGACAGGGAGTCCGCTGAGAAACTGAATGTGCGGGAGGGGGTGATGGAGGAGGTAGCCGGTGCGGGTTCAAGGAGAGAGGTGGAATCTGGACCTGACGAGCGCGCGGCGTTTCTGGCCTGGATGGGGGGCGAAGTTCCGGTGGTACGGCGCGTGGGTTCGGAGTCGGAGGCGGCGATCTGCGGGCCGTTTGTCGATGCGGTGCGGGATAACTGCGTACTGCTTGAATTGCAGTGCGGGCGGTGGTTGGAGTTTCCGGACAGTGAGGCGGTGGTTGAGGCGATCGGATCGATCTTGTGTTCGGTGGAGCAATGCGCCGATGCGCATGGGGCGGAGCGGGTGCGTGTGTTTGCGGTGCTGGGTGGGATATGGATCCGGCGGGTAACGCACTCGCGCGATGGGCGCCGCCTCGATGCGGGACGAATTGTCGGGGTGTTGCGCGAATGGGTGATGTGGGTGGAGCGGTTGGCGGACGAGTGGCATGAGGATGGGGATCGGGTGGATTTCAAGGCGTTATCTGCCTGGGTTGAGCGCCGTCGTGACGAGGCGTTCTGCGGTGAGCGGCGGGAAGATGCACCGGCGCCTGGTGTAGCGGGGGGTGATGAATTCGAGTCGGGCGGGGCCGCGGATCAGGGGAGTGAGGCGCGGGTGTCGGACACCTCGCTGAGCCCGCGTATGGTAGAAACGGCGCCGGAGGTCGTGGATGAGGTCGGCGCGGCGAGGCGGGACGAAGGCGGCAAACCGAGCGCGGTGGCCGATCAGAAGGATCTGTATGGGCTGGAGGTTTTGGAAGAGGTTTCCGTGCCGCCGGAGGGCGGGGCGATGGTCACGCCCGAGGAAGAAGACGAGGGGGTGGTTGAGGATACGTGCCCGCAGGGGCAGTTGTCCCGGAAAAAGGCTGAGAACGTTGGAGACGGGAAGGCGTCCATGGATATGATGGAAACGCTGTTGAATGACCTGGAGGGGCTATAGGCCATCAGGCGTTGATTGCGATCGCGGTAACGTTGTCGAGGGGTTCTCCAGGCTGCGCCTGGGCCTTCAGCGCCGCGACCAGTTCGCAGGCCGTAGCCCCGGAGCGGGCGAGCCGCGCGGCCGTACGATAGCCGGTCCACAACCGCTCGGCATAATCCTCGGAATGCCGGTTCAACCGTACCCCGTCGGAGCCAATCAACAGCAAGGAACCTGACGGGAACGGCAAGGTAGTGATATGAGGATCGCGTATCAGTAAGTCGCGAAACGCGGCATCGCCCAGCGCCCGAGTGAGATTTACGCCACGATCGCCTGAATGATCCCAGATATACCCTTCGGAGATGCGCCCAAGACCGAGCGCGCGGATCGCCTCCGCATCATTGGGGCATAGAGACAAATTGTGCTGTGGTGGACAGTACGGGGTATCCGAGTCCGGCTGGAACACCAACGCCGGGGAGTCTCCGAGTACGGCCAGTGTGACCCGCGCGCCGGCCTCATCGATCAGCGCCGCGGTCAGGGTGGTGCCTGAGTACTCGTCCTTGAGCGCATCCACCAAGTGCGAAATGGCGTTCTTCAGTGCGGGCTTGGCATCGAGTTCGTGGAGATCGTCGCTGAGACAAATAGGGAACTGCGTGGAGGCGAATTCGGCGGCCTGTTCGCCGCCGTGCCCATCGAAGACGGCAGCCAGTAGGAATGGCCCGATCCGATGTACGCACAGCCGGTCCTGCTGTGTGTTGCGGTCGCCGATCTCTTGGTGTGTCGAATAGTGCATTTTTGCGTCTCCATTGCTCTCGGAACCGGAAGGCTGTGCCAGCGGAAGCCCGGTGAGCATGGTATCTGAGATCTCCGAAAAAGCATCCGAGTTTTGCGGCCGTGACGACGTTGGGGTCGCAGTGGTGCGAGTGGAGGTGCGACGCCTTAGCGCGGGCCCGCCCGCCGGCTGGACGACGCCTGCTCAAGGCACTCGCGAAGCGCCGATAGTTCTTCCGCTTGGAGCGTTTTGATCACCCGCGCGCGCAGGGCCGCCCCCTCCCGAGCCGTGTCGATCTGCGCGGCGGCCTCGAGCAGTTGGTCGGGGTCGGTCTCCTGCAGCACGGCGAACAGCGTCCGGGCCTGGCGCAGGTCCTTGGCCCGCTTGGCGGCCCAGGCCGGGGGGCGTGCGGCAGCCACGGCGCATTTGTGCCAGACGAATCGGCCCGGCTGGGGCAGCGGCGCGATCGTCCCCGTACTGGAGAGGATCAACCCGGGTTGTGCGTCTGCGGTCAGGTAGTCGAGAAACGCCAACGCCTGTGCGCCGAAATTCAACTGCGGAATTGCGACCACGCGCCCGGTGTTGCCGATGTGCCCGGCGATAAGAAAGTCCAGGCGAAACGTGTGCCCGCGAATTTTCAAGCTGGCAAAGGCGCTCTTGCGGTTCATCGTCGGCACGGGGAAGGCGTCCGGGTGCCAGTCCCGCGCCAGAGCGGCCAAGGCTGCCGGCCCGGGCAGGGCCAATGCCAGGCGGTCCACCTGGATGCCGAAATCCTCGGTCTGTACCGGGACCCGCTCGGAGAACCCCTGTTGGGCGAGCAGCGCATGATAGGCCGGGGTTCCCACCACCGCGGCGCCGGCCCGGAACAACCTCACGCGTTCAAGAAACGTCAGCGCCCTGCTCGCCGTAGCATCCAGAGTGGTGAATCCGGCCGAGCGCAGCGTGCGTACCAGGCTGCGGCGGTGCTCGAGCATCCCAACGCGCTCCGGATCGGTAAGCCTGGCGACTGTGCGCTCGGTAGGGCCATCCCCTTGCGGGGTGCCATCCCCTTGCGGCCCGAGATACACTTGCCGACGCCGGCCGACGGCATCGAGGTACTGCGCATACCAATAGGTCCGCCCACGGATGTGCTTGGACATGGCCGAGACGGCGCCCACCGCATCAAAGGGCCGACCGGTGGGTTCCTGCGCCTGCGCGTCGAAACACGCCTGTTGAAGCTCGGCGTAGAGGGTGTGCACCGCGAGCGGGTGTCGGATCAGTCCCGGATCCATAATGCGCCTCAATTATACTCATATTTAATAACATGAGTATAACCGGCCCGGGTGTTGGCTCCACAACCTCACCGGCGCCGGCCCGGAACCACCCCGGCGTCGGCGTCCGAACGTGGAGCGCGTCTCCCATCCCGGCGTGCGCGCGGGACGACCGAACCACCGCAGCCGGCCATGCGCACTGTTTGGCTACACCTACAACTTCAACCACAAGTCGAAAACCTCAACGCGCTGTTCATCGCCGCGCTCGCGCGGTCAGTTGCCATTGCCGGACATGGTGCCGTGCTCGACGATTTGAATATTATGAGCGGCCAACTGGATGCCCTGCGCCGCGGCCTTATGCCACCAGTAGATGGCACGCATCGTGTCCTGCGGCACGCCCCAGCCGTTGTAGTAGTCGTTCCCGAGGTTGTTCTGCGCGTCGGCGAATCCCTGCGCCGCGGCCTTCTGGTACCAGTAGTTGGCCTTGGCGTAGTCCTGCGGCACGCCCTGGCCGTGGCGGTAGTCGACCCCGAGGTTGAACTGCGCGTCGGCGTTGCCCTGCGCCGCGGCCTT
>NCBI01000028.1 GCA_002255365.1 Chromatiales bacterium 21-64-14 | reverse complement strand
CGGCGATGTGTTCTAGCAGCGGGGGGTTCGTCAGGATGTTGCCGGCGCCGTCACGTCCGAGGACCGACGCCAAGTCGAAGCGGAAGCCGTCGACACGCATCTCGGTCGCCCAGTAGCGGACGCAGTCGAGGATGAGGTCGCGCACTACGGGGTGATTGCAATTGACGGTGTTTCCGCAGCCGCTGAAGTTCAGATAACGACGCCTGTCTCCGGGGTCGAGCAAATAATAGATTCCGTTCTCGAAGCCGCGAAACGACAGTGTCGGCCCCGTCTCGTCTCCCTCTGCGCTGTGGTTGAATACCACGTCGAGAATGACCTCGATGCCGGCCGCATGCAGGGCGCGTACCATCGTCTTGAATTCCGCGTCCGCTGCGCCCGGTGCGGGGGATACGGCATAAGGCGCATGTGGCGCGAAGAAAGCGACCGGGCTGTAGCCCCAGTAGTTGTGCAGGGGTTCGCCGGTGATCGGGTTGTGTCGGAGCAATTCATTTGGGCTGAAGCTCTGCACGGGCAGGAGTTCCACGGCGGTAATTCCGAGTTCCCGCAGGTAGGGAATCTTCTCGATCAGCCCAAGGTAGGTTCCGGGGTGATCGACCTGGGAGCTTGGGTGGCGCGTCAAGCCGCGCACGTGTGTTTCATAAAGGATGGTTTCCGACCACGGGCGTCGGGGTCGACGGTCGTCAGCCCAGTCGAAGGTCTGATCGATCAGTACCCCACGGGCGGTGCGCGGGATCGGGTCCGCCGGGGTCTCCGCAGAGTCACAGGCACAACGGGCGGCCGCAAAATCCCAGTCCGGCACGCCATGCAGCGCCTGTGCCCATGGATCGACCAGGACGGGACGCGGGTCGAAGCGCATGCCCTCTGCTGGTGAGCAGGGACCCTCGACCCGGTACGCGTAGCCGGTGCCAGCCGCAATGCCGTGTACATATAGGTGCCAGACGTCACCGGTCCGGTGCAGTACAGGATCGAGCACGATGATGGCGGTCGGCTCGGGTGCTTCCGCAGGAGTGAATAGCAACAGCGTAACGCCAGCCGCATTACGGCTGAACAAGGCGAAGTTACAGCCGTGTTCGTCGAGCCGTGGGCCGAGTGGCAAGGGTCGACCCTGGGTTATGTGAAGATGCATGACGGTTCAGAGTTGGTGCGCGTACAGGATACCCAGTCCAGATAGGGCACATGCGAGTGCAGGATTGGCGATAAGCTATGGTGGACTGGCGCCGTTTCCGTCACCTTCAATTTCTCGCCGGCGATCATCGCGATGGCGGGGACGCCGAGGCGCCGGTGGGATGGTGCGCACAGACCGTAGGGCGCCGAAGGCGTAGCGGACACGACATCGAGGCGTGCGCAGGAAGCACGCCCAGTCACGACGAGTGCATCGGTAGCCGCAGCAGGAGACCAGCGAGAAGGGTGGGTTAGCGGAGGCGGGTGAGGAAACAATCGGAAAATCACTTTTCGCATTGGCAGCTCATCGTCTGGATCTTGGCGCGTACGTCGGGGCTTACCGACGGACGACCAGTAGGAAGTGTAGCAGAACGGGAACCACATACGGGCTCAGAATGGTGACCGCGATCAGGTCGCCAGCAGCGGCCGCACCGGGAAACGGCAGGTGATCCAGACCTATGGCCCATTTTAAGATCTCACAGGCGGTGTTCGATACCTCCGTGGGGACCCCGCGCCGGTGCGGCCAGCTTGGTTCGTCCCGTTCGCGGCGATGTTCGCTGTGCCCACCGATCGGACGTGTTCTTGACGTCGGTCAATTGCCATCCAGCGCATAAGGATAATGTAAGGCTCGTGGCACCGCACGGGCCGCTGCAAGGATGGGGCGTGGGTCAGTGATCGAAGTGCGCATCCATGGTCGGGGCGGACAGGGTAACGTCGTTGCCGCCTATCTGCTTGCCGGCGCGGCGATCGGTGAGGGTTGGCATGCGCTCGCCTTTCCGGCCTTCGGGGCGGAGCGGCGCGGGGCGCCGGTGGCGGCGTTCGTGCGCATGGACCGGGGCGTGTTCCGGCGCCGCGATCAGGTGGCGCGGCCGCACTTTCTGATCGTCCAGGATGCCGCGCTGCTGCACGTGCCGGGAGTCCTGGAGGGTCTGCGCCCGGGCGGCGGGCTGCTGATCAACGCGCCCCGCGACCCCGACGGCGCGGGCCTTCCGGGCAAGCGCTTCACGGTGGCGGCCACGCAGCTGGCGCAGGAGCACCTCGGGCGCCCGGTTCCGAACACCGCTCTGCTTGCGGTGTTTCTGACGCTGACCGGGCTGCTGCCGATCGCGGCGCTGCGCAGGGCCCTGCGCGAGCGCTTTCGGGGGCGTGTGCTCGAGGCTAATGAGGTCCTGCTCGAGATGGCCGCCAACCTGCCTCCGCCCCGGGCCTGGGCACTGGAGGAGGCCGATGCAGCAGGCGCTTGAAGGCTCCCAGGCGATCGCCCGCGCCGTGGCCCTGTGCCGCCCGCAGGTCGTTTCCGCCTACCCGATCACGCCCCAGACCCACATCGTCGAGAACATCGCCAAGCTGGTCGCCGACGGCGCGCTGGCGTGCGAATACGTGAGCGTGGAGAGCGAGCACTCCGCGGCCAGTGTCGTGCTCGGCGCTGCCGCCGCCGGTGCTCGCGCCTACACCGCCTCGGCCTCTCAGGGCATCCTGCTCATGAGTGAGGTGCTCTACAACATCGCCGGCCTGCGGATCCCGCTGGTGCTGACCTGCGCCAACCGGGCGCTGTCGGCGCCGCTGTCGATCTGGAACGACCAGCAGGACTCGATGGCGGTGCGCGATGCGGGCTGGATTCAACTGTACTGCGCCGACAACCAGGAGGCAGTCGATACCACCATCCAGGCATTCCGCATCACCCAGGACACCGAACTACCGGTCATGGTGTGTATGGACGGCTTCACCCTGACCCATACGCTCGAGTCCATCGAGTTGCCGAGCCAGGAGGACGTCGACCGGTTCCTGCCGCCGCTGCGTTTCACGCGCGCACTCGATCCGGCGCGGCCGCTGAGCCTGGGCACCCTGGTCTCGCCGGAGTGGTTCACCGAGGCGCGCCACAGCCAGCACGGCGCACTGCTCGCGGCGGCTGCCGACATCGAGGCCGCGGACCGCGATTGGGCCGCGCTGACCGGGCGGGCGTGGGGCGGGCTGCTGGAGGTAGACGGGCCGGAGGCGGCGCGCATCGGCGTACTCACGCTCGGCTCGATCAGCGGTACGCTGGCGGATGCCCGTGCGGCGTGGCCGGATCTGCCGCCGGTGCGTTTGCTGCGCCTGCGGGCGTTCCGCCCGTTCCCCGCCACGGCGCTGCGCGCGGCCTGCGCGGACCTGGATACCCTGGTGGTTCTGGAGCGGGCGCTGTCGCCCGGCGCAGGCGGCATCGTCACAGCCGAGGTGCGTGCGGCGCTCTACGGCGCGGCCTCCGCGCCCGCGGTGCGCGGCTTCGCCGTCGGTCTCGGCGGGCGCGACGTGCCGTTGGAGACCTACCGGCGCGCGGTGGAGGCGGCGCTCGCACCCGGGGGCGGCGAGTTCGCGGTGCTCGACGTGGAACTGGACCGACTCCCGGAGGCGGACCGCTACCCGGAGGCGGGGCCGCGCACGGTGTCGCCGGCCGGATCGGAGTCCCCACCATGAGCGAAAACGAGGATCGGAGCGCGGACACCGCCGGGACGTCGCCGGATGACGTCGCTGTGGCAGCATTGCGGCACCGTCAGCCGCGCTTCCAGGGGCTCGCGGGCGGTCATCGGGCGTGCCTGGGCTGTGCCCAGGCGCTCGCCGCGCGGCTGGTGCTGGAGGCCGCCGGTCCCGAGGTTGCGGTGGCCAACGCCACCGGCTGTCTTGAGGTGTTCACCACGCCGTGGCCGGAGTCGGCGTGGCGGGTGCCGTGGCTGCACTCGCTGTTCGAGAACGCCGGGGCCGTGGCCTCGGGCATGGAGGCCGCATTCAAGGTGCAGGGGCGCACGGTGAAGGTGCTCGCCTTCGCCGGCGACGGCGGCACCTTCGATATCGGCTTCCAGTCCCTCTCGGGAATGATCGAACGCCACCACGACGTGCTCTACGTGTGCTACGACAACGAGGGATACATGAACACCGGCGTGCAGCGCTCCAGCTCCACCCCGCACGCCGCCGCGACCACGACGTCGCCGGCGGGGCGCGCGCGGCTCGGCAAACGTCACTTGAAGAAAGATATCCTGTCGATCGTCGCCGCCCATCATATGCCCTACGCCGCGACCGCCTCCGTGGCCTATCCGTCGGATCTGCGCAAGAAGGTGCGCCGCGCCGTCGCCGTGGAGGGGCCGACCTTTCTATTGATCCATTCTCCGTGTCCGCTGGGCTGGGGGCATGACGGGGCCAAGAGCATCGAGGTTGCGCGCCTTGCGGTCGAGACCGGTATGGTGCCGCTGGTCGAGCTGGAGCGGGGCGAACTGACCGGGACCATGCCCATCCGCACGGCACGCCCGGTGACCGACTACCTGAAGGTACAGGCGCGGTTCCGGCACCTGTTCGCCGATACCCCCGAGGCGCGCCAGGAGCTCGAACATCTGCAGGCGCTGGCGGACCACAATATCGAGATCTACGGGCTGCGCGGCGCCGGCGCCGACCCCAGGGATACCGCTGGTACGGATACCGTGCGCCGCGGCGGGGCGCGCTGGGCGTGAGCGCGCAGCGGAGGGACCGTCCGTGAACCGGATGACCTATACGCGCGGCGGGGCGGCGGCGCCGGGGACGAGTCTGGCGGCGGACACTGGTAGCTGGCGCGTGCAGCGGCCGGTGCACCGGCATCGCCCGGCGCCGTGCCGGCACGCGTGTCCGGCGGGCGAGGACCCGCAGGCATATCTGGCGCTGCTCGAGCAGGGCCGGGCGCGCGCTGCCTGGGAGGTGCTGGCGGGCACCAATCCGCTGCCTGCGGTAACGGGGCGGGTATGTCCGCATCCCTGTGAGCAGGCGTGCAACCGCGGGCAGATCGACGACGCGGTGGCGATCCACCATGTCGAGCGCCATCTCGGGGATGCCGCCCTGCGCGAGGGTTGGGCGCTGCCGACACCGGCGCTGGCGCCGGGCGCCGCACACGTCGCCGTGGTCGGGGCGGGCCCTGCGGGCCTGTCCTGCGCCTGGCAGCTGCTGCGTCTCGGCCACCGCGTGACGGTGTTCGAGGCCGAGGCGCAGGCGGGCGGCGCGTGCGCCGCAGCGATTCCGCCCTACCGCCTGCCGCGTGCGGCGCTGGAGGGCGAAACGGGCCGGCTGCTGGCGCTGCCCGGCATCGACTTTCAGCCGCGCCGGCGCCTCGGGCGCGACTTCACGCTCGAGGAGCTGCGCGGCGGTCACAAGGCCGTGTTTCTCGCCGTCGGCGCGCAGCGCGCCCGGGCCTGGAGCATCGACGGGGCGGTGCCGTCCGACCTGCATGCCGGACTCGGCCTGCTCGAGGAGTGGATCCGGGTCGGGCGTATCCCGACCCCGGCGAGCGCGGCGGTCATCGGTGGCGGCAATACCGCCATGGATCTCGCGCGCGTGCTCAAGGCCGCGGGCGTGGCGCAGGTCTACGTGATCACCCACAACGGTCTGCCGGGTCCGGACATACCGGCCGAGGACGCCATGCGCGCGCTCCCGCGCGAGATCGTGCAGGCGCGGGAGGAGGGCGTGGAGATCCTCGCGCACCGCGGCGTTCGCCGGCTCATCCTGCGCGGCGAGCACGTGGTCGGCGTCGAGATGGTGCATATGAAGAAGCTGCCGGATGCCACCGGGCGGCTGCGCCGCGTGGCCTTCGAAGGCACCGAGACGGTGCTGCACGTCGACATGGTGATCCCGGCGGTCGGCGAGGAGGTGGAGCCGGCCGGCTTGGAGTCGCTGTTGAACGGAGCCGTGCATATCGAGGTCGATGACGCCGGGGCGACCGCGCTGGCGGGCGTGTTCGCGGGCGGCGACGCGACCCCGCACGGGGGTACTGTCACCGCGGCGGTGGGGGCCGGGCGCCGGGCGGCGGCGGCGATCGACCGCCGGCTGCGGGCGGCGCCGACGCCGGCGCCGGATACCGCCGCCCCGATCGGCATCGAGCGGCTCAACCTTGCCTATTTCGAGCCCGCGCCGCGCGCCCGCGAGTACGTCCTGCCGGTGGCCGAACGCGACGGCGACGCGGAAATCGACCGTGGTTTGAGCGCCGAACAGGCGGCCAGCGAGGCGCGTCGCTGCCTCTCGTGCGGGGAGTGTCTGGCGTGCGACAACTGTTTCACGCTCTGCCCGGACTCGGCGGTGCTCAAGACCCGCGAGACGGCCTCCGATGGCAGTCACTACGTCTTCGATTATCAGCACTGCAAGGGTTGCGGGCTGTGCGCGCATGAGTGCCCGTGCGGTTTCATTGAGATGGTCGCGGAGGCCTGAGGGGGCCGGAGGCGTAGCGGCGTATGGCGCGAGCGTGCGCTATTTTCGGTGGGGCGAGCCCTGCTGCTCCGCGCACCATTGGCAGGCTGTTTGCACCACCGCCTGCTAAACGTCCCAGGGAGGCAAACCGCAGGCCTGCTACGTGACGCAGTGAGTCTAAAAAGGCCAGCGATGACCTTTTTCTACTCACCGTCAGAACAAACAAGCTAAGGAGAAGTTCATTCGTGGACGCCCCAGTGCTCGACAGCCACGAGGCCGAACAAATCGCGGCTGAGGACTTGTTCCAACGCCTCAGTTCCGCGCCGGGCGGGCTGAGTGGAGAAGAGGCCCGGCGGCGTCTCGCGCGCTACGGCGCTAATGCGCTTGCGGAACGCAAGGCCCATCCGTTGCTCAAATTCTTCGGTTACTTTTGGGGACCAATCCCGTGGATGATCGAAGTCGCTGCGGTGCTCTCAGCGGTGGTTCGTCACTGGGCGGACCTCATCATTATCGGCGTGCTGCTGGTGTTCAACGCAGTAGTGGGGTTCTGGCAGGAGTATAAGGCCTCCAATGCCCTGGAGGCCCTCAAAAAGCAGCTCGCCCTCCGGGCACGCGTGCTACGCGACGGGCGTTGGCAGGGGGTGGATGCCGCCACACTCGTGCCGGGGGACGTCATCCGCCTGCGGCTGGGGGACATCGTTCCGGCGGACGTCAAGCTGGTCGACGGCGAGTACCTGAACGTCGACCAGTCGGCGCTCACCGGCGAGTCTCTGCCAGCGGAAAAGAAGGTGGGTGACGTCGCCTACTCTGGCTCGGTGGCCAAGCAGGGCGAGATGGTGGCGCTGGTTGTGACGACCGGTGCGGATACCTACTTCGGACGGACCGCGAAGCTGGTACAGACCGCCGGCGCGGCTTCCCACTTCCAGAAGGCGGTGCTTACCATCGGTGATTTCCTGATCTACATCAGCCTGGGGTTGGTGGCGATTCTGATCCTGGTGCAGCTTTTCCGCGGCACCCCGCTGTTGGAGCTGGTGCAGTTCGCCCTGATCCTGACGGTCGCCTCGATCCCGGTGGCGATGCCCGCGGTGCTCTCGGTCACCATGGCGGTTGGGGCGCTGGCGCTCTCGCGGCTCAAGGCCATCGTGTCGCGCTTGGAATCGATCGAGGAGATGGCGGGGGTCGACGTCCTCTGCTCCGACAAGACCGGCACCCTGACCCAAAACCAGCTCACCCTGGGGGAGCCCGCGCTGTTCGAGGCGCCGGATGCCCAGAGCCTGATCCTGGCCGGCGCCCTCGCCTCCAAGGAGGAGGACGCCGATGCCATCGATCTCGCCGTGCTCGCGGGGCTCACCGAGCGCTCCGCCCTGGGTGGGTACACGCAGGAGAAGTTTACGCCCTTCGACCCGGTGGGCAAGCGTACCGAGGCCGAGGTGCTCGGTGCCGACGGGCGGCGTTTCGCGGTTACCAAGGGCGCGCCACAGGTGATCCTCCAACTGGCGGGCGTTGCGGACGAGGTGGCCGAGCGTGCCCAACGCGAGATCGCCGGGTACGCACGCAAAGGCTACCGGACCCTGGGAGTGGCGCGCGCCGACGAGCCGGGGCATTGGCATTTTCTTGGGCTACTGCCGCTGTTCGACCCGCCTCGGGAGGATGCGAAGGAGACCATCGCGCAGGCCGAGGCCCACGGCGTACACGTAAAGATGGTGACTGGCGACAACGTTGCCATCGCGCACGAGATCGCGGACCAACTCGGCTTGGGAAACCAAATACAGCCTGCCGAGGCGCTGTTTCCCGATAGGCACGCCGCGGGCGCACTTGCTCCCGAGGCCGGCCTGCGCATCGAGGAGGCGGATGGTTTTGCGCAGGTGTTCCCGGAGCATAAATACGCCATTGTCAAGGCCCTGCAGGCGCGCGGTCACCTGGTGGCGATGACCGGCGACGGCGTGAACGACGCCCCAGCGCTCAAACAGGCGGACGTTGGCATCGCGGTCTCGGGGGCTACGGACGCCGCGCGCGCCGCCGCGGCGCTGATCCTGACCGCGCCGGGGTTGTCGACCATCGTCAACGCCATTGAGGAGGCGCGGCGCATCTTCGGACGCATGAACTCCTACGCGATCTACCGTATTACCGAAACTATCCGCATCATGTTCTTCGTGGTTGCGGCGATGATCGCTTTCGACTTCTACCCCATCACCGCGATAATGATCATCCTCCTGGCGCTGTTCAACGACGTCCCCATCATGGCGATCGCCTATGACAATGCTTGGCTCGATCCGCAGCCGGTGCGCTGGGAAATGCGCCGCGTGCTGACCGTGTCGACCGTGCTCGGTCTGATCGGCGTGGTCGAGACATTCGGCCTGCTGGTGATTGTCAAGGAGTGGTTGCACATGGACGTCGCGCACATCCAAACGGTGATCTTTCTCAAACTGGCGGTCGCTGGCCACTTGACGCTGTTCGTGGCGCGCACCAGCCGCCCGTTCTGGCGGCGTCCATACCCCTCGCCCCTGGTGCTTTGGGGGGCAGTGGCGACCAAGGCCCTGGCGACCTTGTTCGTGGTGTACCCGATGGGGCTGATCGCCCCCATCGGCTGGCCAGCCGTCGGACTCATCTGGATGTACTGTATCGCCTGGATTTTCGTTGAGGACTGGGCGAAACTCGCCGTCTATCAACACCTGCAGTGGCGCGCGCAGCGCCACCGGAATTTCCTCGGCACCGTGCGCCAGCCGCTGCACGTTCATGCAGGAGAGCGCCATGGTGGACGGTGAACGTGACGCGCCGACGGCGCTTGCGGGTAACGAAATCGACGCGGCCTTTGGCGCCTACGACATCCGCGGGGATGCACACGACACTTTGTGCTGCGGCAACGTGATCGCCATCGCACGCGCATACGGTGACGTAATCAGCCCGGAGGGAAACAGGCGTTTCGCGATCGGACACGACGCGCGCGTGACCTCCCGCTCGTTGGCCGAGGCGGTCAGCCTGGGGCTGCGTTCGGGCGGCCATCACGTTACGCACATCGGTCTTTGTACCACGCCCATGCTGTACTGGTACGGTGCCACACAGGGTTTCGACGGTAGTGTGATGATCACGGCTAGCCATCTAGCGCCGCGGTACAACGGTCTTAAGCTGTGCCGTGCCGGCGCGGTGCCGATGAGTATCGAGGATGGCCTGTCGCAGGTCCGCGGTCGGCTGCGCCTGCCGTTCGTTTTCGATCGCCCGTGTACTCCGGTGGTGCACTATACGAGTCCCCTGCGCCAGTACGCGGGAGCGTTACGCGCGTACCTCGAGTTGCCGCGCCCGGTGAAGGTTGCGGTGGATGCCGGGAACGGTCCGGGTGGAATTGACACCCGCGAGGTCTTCTCGCACCTCGCCTATGTGCGGATGTGGGAGATTTCCTTCGATCCGGACGGAACCTTTCCGGACCGTTCCCCCGATCCGCTGGCTCCGAACGCGCTGGAAGCGCTCGCGGGTAGTGTGGTCCGCCACGGCTGTGAATTCGGAGTGGCCTTTGACGGCGACGCCGATCGCGCCGCGGTGGTTGACGAGCGCGGTGAACTGGTTCCGCCCGACGTAGTCGGGGGGTTAGTGGCGCGCCAACTGCTACGGCGACATCCTGGGGCGACGATACTTTGCGATCCGCGCGCCTCGCGAGGGGTGTGCGAGGCCATCTCCGAGGCGGGTGGGCGGACGCTGCGCACGCGCGTCGGGCGCCCGTTCATCAAGGCGGCGATGCGCGAACACGACGCACAGTTTGCGCTCGAGATGTCCGGGCACTACTACTATGCGGATCTCTATTACACCGACAACGGGCTGCGCACACTGATCGAGCTGGCTAACCTGATGGCGGGGTCGGATGCACCGCTTTCGGCGCTCGTCTGTGGTCTATCCCGCTATGTGCGGAGTGGGGAGATCAATTTACCAGTGATGGATATCGATGGAGCTCTCGCCGCGTTGACGCAGGCCTATGGCGATGGGGAAATCGACCGGGTCGAAGGGCTCACCGTTGACTACGAAGATTGGTGGTTCAACGCACGTTCCGCGCTCACCGAACCGGCGCTGAGACTCAACATTGAGGCGCGCGACGCGGAGCTCCTGGCCGCGCAGCGGGCGGCGCTGCTCACAACGCTACGGCCCTTCCTGCCGGGGGGGCTCACGTGATGCGCGGTGCGATGAACAATGGGACGGCCGCTGGCCGGTTCGCTGCATTGGTGGAATATGTGCGCTCCGGGCCGCCGGTTCCGGCCGCGGTGGTCGATGCCCATGATGAGCATGTGCTTGCGGCGGCGCTCGAGGCGCGCGACGCGGGCTTGCTCGATCCGCTGCTGGTCGGGCCGCGCGCGCCGGTCGAGGCGCTGTGTGAACGTCGCGGTGTTGCGGTCCCGCCGCTCGTTGAGAGTGCCCCGGGTAAGCCGGCGGCCGAGACGGCGGTTCAGCTGGTAGAGGAGGGACGAGTCGCGCTCCTGGTGAAGGGCTGGGTGCATACCGACGTACTCATGCACCCGGTGCTTGCACACCTGCGCACGGCGCGGCGAGTGAGTCACGTCTTCGTCGCCGGCTTGGCCACCTACCACAAGCTGCTGCTCATCACCGATGCGGTGATCAATATCATGCCGGATCTCATGACCAAGGCTGAAATCATCCGCAACGCGGTCGATCTGGCTGGCCTTCTTGGAATCGCGCTACCGAAGGTGGCGGCACTTTCCACGGTGGAGGTGGTCAAGCCGACGATACCGTCGACCATCGACGCTGCATGTCTGAGCAAGATGGCACAGCGTGGTCAGATCGGCGGCGCCGTGGTAGATGGCCCGCTTGCCTTCGATAACGCCATCTCACGGGAGGCAGCGCGGATCAAGGGGATCGAGAGCGAGGTATGTGGGGATGTGGATATCCTGCTGGCCCCCGATCTGGTCGCCGGGAACATCCTGGTCAAGGATCTCGAATACCTCGCCGGTGCGACGCTCGCGGGGGTGGTCGTTGGCGCGCGCGTCCCCATCATCCTGACGTCCCGTTCGGATCCACAGGCCGCGCGCCTCGCCTCGGCGGCGCTGGCGGTGCGGATGTACCGGGAGTGGTCGGGCGGTGCGCCGCCGGTGGAACGGGTCTAGCGGGGCTGACGGAGGACACGGACGATGAATGCGGAAGAACGTTTGCAGCAGACCATCGAGCAGTTGGTGCAATCCGGCAAGGGAATTCTCGCGGCCGACGAGAGTCTGCCGACGATCGGAAAGCGCTTCGCAGCGGTCGGGGTGGACAACACCGAGGAGAACCGGGCGGCCTATCGGGCGTTGATGTTCATCACGCCGGGGATCGGCGAGTTTCTGAGCGGCGTCATCCTGTTCGAGGAGAGTCTGGGACAGACGGCCGATGACGGCATGCCGTTGCCGGTGGTGCTTGCGCGCCAGGGTGTGGTTCCGGGCGTGAAGGTGGACAAAGGCAAGGGGCCGCTGCCTGGTGCGCCGGGCGACCAAGTCACCTACGGGCTCGACGGGCTCGCCGAGCGCCTGGGACGCTACCGGGAACAGGGTGCACGTTTCGCCAAGTGGCGCGAGGTATACCCGGTCGGCGAGCGTAACCCGACGATGCTCGGGATCGAGGCGAACGCCGAGATGCTGGCGCGCTACGCTGCCCTCTGCCAGCAGGAGGGTTATGTCCCAATTGTGGAACCAGAGGTCCTGATCGACGGTGACCACACGATCGAGCGTTGCGCTGAGGTGAGCGAGGCGGTCCTGCATGCGGTCTTTCATGCGTTACACCGGCATCGCGTGACGCTTGAGTACCTCGTACTCAAGCCGAGTATGATCGTCCCGGGCAAAGATCACCCGCAGAAGTCCGCGCCCGAACAGGTCGCCGCGGCGACCCTGCGGGTACTGCGGCGTACGGTACCGGCGGCCGTTCCGAGCATCAATTTCCTGTCGGGAGGACAGGGTCCGGAGGAGGCCACCGCCAACCTCAACGCGATGAACGTGGGCTCCGCCGGGCAGCCGTGGGAGCTGTCGTTCTCCTTCGCTCGCGCCCTGCAGGAGCCAGTCATGGCGGCCTGGGCCAGCGGGGCACACAATGTAGAGGCGGCCCAGCGCGCCTTTTTGCACCGCCTGCGCATGAACGGTGCGGCGCGGCATGGCGAGTACGTCCCGGGCCTGGAGAGGCGGGCATGAGGCAAACGACACCCGTGGGAGGCATGCTGATGAGTACGAACTACCGTTATTTGCGCTTTTTTCGTGACATCGGCCTGGACGACGTGCCGCTGGTGGGGGGGAAGAACGCCTCGCTCGGTGAATTGTATCGGGAGCTGACACCACAGGGGGTCCAGGTCCCGAACGGCTTTGCGATTACCGCCGAGGCCTACCACTACGTGCTTGACTGTGCACAGGCCTGGGAAGGGCTGCATGTGGCCCTCGATGGCCTCGACTCAAACGATATGGAGGACTTGGCGCGGCGTGGGCGGCGCGCGCGCGAGATTATTTACGGCGCTGGCCTTCCGGAGGACCTTGTCGCCGAGATCAGCGCCGCTTACAACGAGTTACGCGAGGAGTACGGCGAAGACCTGAGCGTGGCGGTGCGCAGTTCGGCGACCGCCGAGGACCTACCGACGGCGAGCTTCGCCGGGCAGCAGGATACCTATCTCAACGTGCACGGTCTGGCGAACCTATTCGATGCCTGTAGGCGTTGTTTCGCCAGCCTGTATACCGACCGCGCGATCCACTATCGCGTCGACCAGGGCTTCGACCACTTCAAAGTGGCGCTGTCGATCGGCGTCATGAAGATGGTGCGCTCGGATCTGGCCGCCTCCGGCGTCATGTTCTCGCTCGATACCGAGACCGGCTTCCGCGATGTGGTATTCATCACTGCGGCCTACGGCCTGGGGGAGAACGTGGTACAGGGGGCAGTGGACCCGGACGAGTTCTACGTACACAAGCCGACCTTCGAGCGCGGCCATCGCGCGGTGCTGCGCCGCACGCTCGGCGCAAAGAAGATCAAGATGATCTACGCCGACGGGCGCACCCGCGAGACGACACGCAATATTCCCACCTCGCCCGAGGAGCGCGCACGGTTTTGCATCTACGACGCCGATGTCCTGACGCTCGCCGACTACGCGCTCAAGGTCGAACGCCATTACAGCGCCAAGGCGGGACGGGACCGGCCCATGGACATGGAGTGGGCCAAGGACGGCGCCGACGGCGCGCTGTATCTGGTGCAGGCGCGTCCCGAGACCGTGGCCTCGCAGCGTAAGGGCGACGTGCTTGAGACCTACGTGCTGAAGGAACGCGACGAGGTACTGGTGACGGGGCGTGCGGTGGGTGCCCGGATCGCCGCCGGTGCGGTGCGGGCCATCACGGATGTGGCCCACCTGTCGCGGTTCCGGCCCGGGGAGGTTTTGGTAGCCGACACCACGACACCGGATTGGGAACCGGTGATGAAGGCGGCCGCGGCGATCGTCACCAACCGCGGCGGGCGTACCTGTCATGCGGCGATCATCGCGCGTGAACTGGGGATCCCAGCGGTGGTCGGGGCGGCCGGTGCCACCGAGCGCCTGGCAGGTGAGACGCAGGTGACGGTATCCTGCGCGGAGGGCGATATCGGGCGCGTCTATCGTGGCAAACTGGCGTTCGAGATCGAGCACACCAACCTCGGGGAGTTGCCGCGCCCGGCGACCGAGATCATGATCAACCTCGGCAATCCAGAGATCGCGTTCCAGACCGCGATGATCCCGAACGACGGGGTGGGTCTGGCGCGCATGGAGTTCATCATCAACGAATACATCAAGGTCCATCCGATGGCGCTGCTGCATCCGGAGCGGGTCTCCGACCCGGTCGTGCGCGAGCAGGTGCAGGCGCTGACGCACGGCGACGCCGACCCGCGCGAGTACTTCGTGCGGCGTCTCTCGGAGGGTGTCGGGACGATCGCCGCGGCGTTCTATCCGCGCCCGGTGGTGGTGCGCATGTCGGACTTCAAGAGCAACGAGTACGCCTCGCTGCTCGGCGGGCGCGACTTCGAGCCGGACGAGGACAACCCGATGCTGGGATTTCGCGGCGCCTCGCGCTACGCGCACCCGGCCTATGCGGAGGGCTTCGCCCTCGAGTGTGCCGCCATGAAGCGGGTGCGCGAGGCCATGGGGCTCGTCAACGTCATCCTGATGATTCCGTTCGTGCGCCGCGTTGCGGAGGCCGACGCGGTGCTCGCCGCAATGGCCGAACACGGGCTCGAGCGCGGCGTGAACGACCTGCGCGTCTACGCCATGTGCGAGATTCCCAACAACGTCGTGCTCATCGACGAGTTCGCCAAGCGCTTCGACGGCTTCTCCATCGGCTCCAACGACCTCACCCAACTCACGCTCGGGGTGGATCGCGACAGCGAGATCGTGGCCTTCGACTACGACGAACGCGATCCCGGCGTCAAGGAGATGATCCGCCTCGCCGTCGAGGGCTGCCGGCGCAACGCGATCCACTCGGGACTGTGCGGACAGGCGCCTTCCGACTATCCGGAGATGGCCGAATTCCTGGTGGAGATCGGGATCGATTCGATGAGTCTCAATCCCGACACGGTACTGGCGACGACCCGCCAGGTGCTGGAGGTGGAGCGGCGGCTCGGGCGCGCGCCGCGCGTCGGGGCGGGGGGCGAGGGGTGAACGACAGGCGCGATTCATCCAATCCGCCGGCCGCGCGCGCACGGCCGGCGCCGGCCCACCCGCAGCGGCGGCACGAACCGCTCCCCTGGCATGCACCCAAACCGGCCGAGGAGGACCCCGACGCCCCGCGTCGCGTGCAGGCGATCCTCGACAGCCCCACCTACCGTCCGGCCGATCGCGACGTCGATTTCCTGGACCTCGGCGCCACCCGCGGCGTGCGCCTGCAGATCGACTATCTGAAGCCGGAGCTACTGCTCGATCGCTACGGCGTCGAACATACGATCGTGGTATTCGGTTCGACCCGTATCCGCGAACCGGCGGCGGCGCAGCGGCGCGTCGAGGAGCTGCTCGCACTCCTGCGCGACAACCCCGGGGACACGGAGCTGGAGCGGCGCCTGGCGGTCGCCGAGCGCCTGCTCGCCAAGAGCCGCTACTACGACGCCGCACGCGAACTCGGGCGGCTGATCGGCGCGGCCGGTGCGGGGCCGGACGATCATCGCGTGATGCTGGTGACCGGCGGTGGTCCGGGCATGATGGAGGCCGCGAACCGCGGCGCCTTCGACGTGCGGGCGCATTCCATCGGACTCAACATCACGCTGCCGCACGAGCAGTACCCCAATCCGTATATCACCCCGGAGCTGTGCTTCCGGTTCCACTATTTCGCGATCCGCAAGCTGCACTTCCTGCTGCGGGCGCGGGCGCTGGTGGCGTTCCCGGGCGGCTACGGCACCTTCGACGAGCTGTTCGAGACGCTGACGCTGATCCAGACGCGCAAAATCCGGCCGGTGCCGGTGATCCTCGTGGGCGAGCGCTACTGGCGGCGCGCGGTCGACGTGGATTTCCTGGTCGAGGAGGGTGTGATCGATCCGGAGGACCGCGACCTGTTCTGGTATGCGGAGGACGCCCAGGAGATCTGGCAGGGGATAGTGCAGTGGCACGAGGCGAACGGAACACCGCTGTACCTGGGGCGCGGTATCCACGCGCCGGGGCCCGCGGGGTCGTGATTGGCCCGGCATGAGGAGTGTGACTTGAAAATCTCTTTTCACGGCGCCGATCGCGGCGTCACGGGTTCCTGCCATCTCGTCGAATGCGGCGGACGGCGCATCCTGATCGACTGCGGGCTGTACCAGGGCGGGCGCGAACTCGACGAGGATAACGCCGAGCCGTTCGGGTTCGAGGCCGCGCACATCGACTGCGTGCTGCTCACGCATGCCCATCTCGATCACTGCGGACGGCTCCCGCTGCTGGTCAAGCGCGGTTTCCGCGGCGAGATCGTTACCACTGCCGCAACCCGCGAGCTGGCGCGCGTGGTGATGCTCGATGCCGCCCACCTGCAGGAGGAGGAGGCGGCGCGGCACGCACGTCACGCGGCGCGGCATGGGAAGGGCGGGTCCGCGCAGGCCTTGTATACGGCGCTCGATGCACTCAACACCCTGGAATACTTCGGGCGCACGTCGGCCTACGGCGAGCCTCTGGAGGTGAGCCCGGGGGTGCGGGCGACGTTCTACGATGCCGGCCACATCCTCGGCTCGGCCAGCATCCGTCTCGAACTCGAGGAACACGGCGTCCGGCGCAGCGTGGTGTTCTCGGGCGATCTCGGCAACGCCGGGCGGTCGCTGCTGCGCGCACCGGCGGCGCCGCCGAAGGCGGACGCGCTGGTGATGGAGACCACCTACGGGGACCGCCTACACAAGCCGCTGGCCCCGTCTGTGGAGGAACTCTACGCGGCGATCGACGACACCTTTCGCCGCGGCGGAAACGTCATCGTGCCCACCTTTGCACTCGAGCGCGCGCAGGAGCTGCTGTACTTCCTGCGCGAGGGGGTCGACCAGGGTCGGCTGCCGCGCTCGATGCAGGTGTTCCTCGATTCGCCGATGGCGATCGCCGCCACGGAGATCTTCGAGCGCCACCCGGAGTGCTACGAGGCGCAGACCGCCGAGTGGTTCCGCAGCGGACGCGATCCGTTCCACCTGCCGGGCCTGCATTTCACCCGCGAGAGCGCCGCGAGCATGGCGCTCAACCGCATCGCCGGCGGCGCCGTGATCCTGGCGGGCTCGGGCATGTGCACTGGCGGCCGCGTGCGTCACCATCTCAAGCACAATCTGTGGCGCGCCGACGCCAGCGTGGTGTTCGTCGGCTACGCGGCCCGGGGCACGCTCGCGCGCCGCATCGTCGACGGGGCCAAGAGCGTGCACCTGTTCGGCGAGGAGATCCCAGTGCGCGCGCGGGTCCACACCATCAACGGTTTCTCGGCGCACGCCGACCGCGACGAACTGCTCGCCTGGCACCGGCGTGTGGCGCCCGCGCGAACCTTCCTGGTGCACGGCGAGGAGGAGGTCATGCGTGCGTTCGCCGAACGGCTGCAGGGCACCGCGATCGAAATGCCGGCCTTCGGGCAGTCGTTCAAGCTGTAGTGCGCTCATCGGACGAGTCTGGGGGCGGATCGGGGGAGTGGTGATGAGTTCGCGATCGGATAGTCGCTCCGCGGAGGGCGACATGCGGATCCAGGAGGCGCAGGACGGCGGCAATCGTACGCTGTCGCCATCCGGCAGGAATGGCCCGTCTCCAGAGTGGGCGGAAATGAATTCCGTGGATGGAGAAGATACTTCGGCAGCGGTACACGGCCTGTCCAGCACCGGGGCTGAGGCGGGGCTGCGTCGGTTCGGTCCAAATGTCGTCCCGGAGGTCCACGTCCCGGCATGGAAGGCGCTGCTGTCCAAGTTTTGGGCGCCGGTGCCGTGGATGCTCGAGGCCACTATTCCACTCGAACTGCTGCTCGGAAAATATACCGAGGCGATCGTCATAGCCGTACTTCTGGTGCTCAATTCCACGCTGAGTTTCGTCCAGGAACGGCGAGCGAGCGATGCATTGGCGCTGCTGAGGAGGCGTTTGACGGTCCAGGCGCGGGTGTTGCGTGACGGCCACTGGCGACTGCTGCGGGCACAGGATCTCGTCCCTGGGGACATCGTGCATCTGCGCATGGGCGATATTGCGCCCGCCGATATCCGCATCCTGGATGGCGCGCTGCTTCTCGATCAATCCGCGCTCACCGGCGAGTCACTGCCCGTCGACGCGACAGCGGGTGCCAGCGCTTACGCGGGCGCGGTAGCCAAGCGTGGCGAGGCTACCGGCGTAGTGACGGCGACCGGAACCCGTACCTATTTCGGGACTACCGCAGAGCTGGTGCAGAGAGCAAAAACAGTCACCCACATCGAAGCGATCATTTTCACCATCGTCAAATATCTGGTGGCGCTCGATGCCGTGCTGGTCGTCATACTCTTGGGCTATGCATTGAGTGAAGGGCTTCCGTTGCTGGATACCCTTACTTTCGCATTGATCCTTCTCGTCGCGTCGATTCCGGTCGCTCTGCCTGCAACGTTCACCTTGGCCACCGCGTTGGGGGCTGTAGAGCTGGCACGGAAGGGAGTCCTGGTTACGCGGCTGTCAGCGATCGAAGAAGCGGCGGCGATGAATGTGTTGTGCACGGACAAGACCGGGACCATCACGGAGAACCGGCTGGAGCTTGCCGCAGCGCGTCCGCACGGAACGGTTACTGAGCCTGAACTGCTCCGACTAGCGGCGATGGCTTGTGACGAGGCCACGCAGGATCCCATCGACCTTGCGATCCTCACGGCCGCACAGGCCCGCGGTGCATCGGGCGACCTTCCACGCCGACTGGAGTTCATTCCCTTTGATCCTGCGACCAAGCGTTCGGAAGCCCGATACGAACACTCGGGGGGGCAGCTGCGCGTGGTCAAAGGTTCACCCCAGGTAATCTTTCCGTTGACATCCGAGGCCGCGGGCGCCGAGGAAATGGTCGAGCGACTGGCGGCAGAGGGATACCGGGTCCTGGCCGTCGCCGCCGGCGGCGACGGCTTGGAACTCATCGGGTTGATTGCACTCGAGGATCCTCCGCGTGAGGATTCCCGGGCGCTGGTAACCCGGCTGCAGGAGTTGGGGGTCCATGTCATAATGGTGACCGGCGACGGTATCGCCACCGCCCGCACGATCGCCGCTCGCGTGGGGATCGGCGGGGACGTGTGTCCGCGTGAGGCACTACAGTCGATGGCGGTGACGGTTCCCGCGTGCGGGGTGTTTGCCGGCGTGCTTCCGGAGGACAAGTACCGGTTGGTGCAAACGCTCCAGCGCCAAGGCGATATCGTCGGAATGACCGGGGACGGGGTGAATGACGCGCCTGCGCTGAAACAGGCCGAAGTCGGTGTAGCAGTTGCGAACGCCACGGACGTCGCCAAGGCGGCGGCCAGCGTGGTTCTTACCAATCCGGGCCTTCAGGACACTGTGGCTGCGATCGAAAGCAGCAGACGCATCTATCAGCGGATGCTTACTTATACGCTAAATAAGATCATCAAGACGTTCGAGATCGCGATATTTTTGAGTGTCGGTGTGATTACCAGCGGGGTATTCGTCGTTACGCCGCTGCTTATCGTGCTGTTGTTGTTTACCAATGATTTTGTCACGATGTCGATCGCGACCGATCGCGCAGAGGCATCGGCGGGGCCGGAGCGTTGGCGCATACCGGTTCTGATGACGACTGCAGGCGTATTGGCGGCGCTGGTGTTGACGCTATCGTTCAGCGTGTTTTTCGCGGGCCGGGATTGGCTGCGCCTGCCGCTGCCCCAGCTACAGACCCTGATATTCGTGATGCTCGTCTTTACGGGACAGAGCAACATCTATCTGGTGCGCGAGCGCGGTCACTTCTGGCGCTCGCGCCCGAGCAACTGGCTTCTGCTGAGTTCATTGCTGGATATCATAGTCGTGAGCACATTGGCAATATCGGGGGTCCTGATGACCGCGATCCCCTCTTCACTCGTGCTCGGTTTGCTGGCAGCGGTCCTCGGGTTTATGGTGGCTGCCGATTTCGTCAAGGTCAGGCTTTTTTCATACTTCAACCTGCGGTAACAACATGCCCGGTGCAACTCGGTGCTGTGAGGAAAACCCTATGGCCATTTATCATCGTATCATGGTTCCTACCGATGGCAGTCAACCGTCGGTCGCGGCGCTGGAGCATGCGCTTGTCATCGCCCGTGATCAAGGTGCCCAGTTGAAGCTCGTCGTGGTTCTGGACGAGGGAGTCAGTGATTACACGGCGGCTGAGATAGCTTGGGTCGATCGCGGGAAATGGCACAAAGAACTGCTGGCGGATGCCCGCAAGGCGCTGGAAACGGGCATGGCACGGCTGCAGGATGCGGGCCTGGAAGGTGATAGTGAGGTGATCGCGGCACCCAAAGGAGGCGTCGGAGAGGTCATTGTGGAGGCCGCCGAACGCTGGCAGGCGGATCTGCTGGTGATCGGGAGTCATGGACGCCATGGCGTGGAGCGTCTACTGCTCGGGAGCGTATCGGAGAGCGTGGTGCGCAACGGGCGGTTGCCGGTGCTGGTTGTGCCGGCGATCGCTCCGGCGGCCGATCCGCCGCCGTGATCGCCAACTTTCGCGGCCACGCGGCCAACGAGCGCACGTATCTCGCCTGGATCCGTACCGCAGTCGCCCTGATGGCATTCGGCTTCGTGATCGAGAAGTTCGATCTCTTCGTCCGCTTCATTACGCGCGGTCACGGCGGATCGCAGGGCGCCACGCGCCGGTGTCAGCGGCGCGGGGGTCGCCATGCTCGCGGTCGGTCTCGCGATCGTGGCCTTGGTGAGCTGGGGATTTCTGTGGAACCGGCGCCTCATCGACACGCCGGATGAGCATGAGTATCAGGCCATGTGGCCCAACCTGGCCCTGGGGACCGTGGCCGAGGCGCTCGGGGTGTAACTGATCGTTCACGTCGTCGCGGCGCTGTAACCGGAGAGCGGCCATGGAAAATGTGGATGTACTGACTATCGGAGCCGGGGGCGGAGCCTATCCGGCCGCGTTCCGACTCGCCCGCGCCGGGCGCCGGGTCGTGATGGTGGACCCCAAGGGGGTCATGAGCGGGAACTGCCTGGCCGAAGGCTGCGTGCCGTCCAAGGCGGTGCGGGAGATGGCGGCCTTGCGACGGCAGGCGGCCCGGCTCGGCGCCGCGGCGGGCGTCGCCGTCGCGGCGCCGGACTACGGTGCTGTGGTCGCACACAAGGATCACGTTCAGCGGGCCCGCTACGGGCAACACGCCGAGGAGCTGGAACGGGCCGGGGCGCGCCTGCGCCTGGTCCGCGGGGTCGCACGGCTGCGCGACGCGCATACCGTGGTCGTCGAGAGCGCCCGCGGCGAAGTGACGTTTCGGGCGGCGGACGTGATCCTGGCGAGCGGCGGCGAGATCGCGACACCGTCCGTCCCTGGAACGGAGTTCGCCCTGAGCAGCCGTGACCTGTATGCGCTCGATCCGAACTTGCGGGATCTGCCCGCCACGCTCGTGGTCATCGGCGGGGGGTACATCGGGCTGGAGACGGCCTCCTTCTTTCAGGCCTTCGGCTGTCGCGTGACGATCCTGGAGATGCGCGAGCGGCTGCTGCCCGGCATGGACGCCACGTTCACCGCCGAGCTGGTGGCCCTGCTCGACCCGGGTATCGAATGCGTGACCGGGGCGCGGGTGCTGCGCATCGAGGAACGAGGATCGGGTTACGGCGTGGTCTTCGAGGCCGGAGGGGCGCAACAGGAGCGGTCCGCGGACCGGGTCCTGCTGGCGGCAGGCCGGCGCCCCGTCTATCCGGAAGGCCTCGCGGATCTGGACGTGCGCCTGGGGCCCGCGGGTGTGGAGGTGGACGCCGCGATGCGCACCGGCGTCCCGGGGCTGTGGGCGTGCGGGGACGTGAACGGGCGCGTCCCCCTGTTTCATGCCGCGGTGCGCCAGTCCCTGGTCGCCGCCCACAACATCCTGGGTGGGGAGGGGCCGCTCGACTACTTCGACTTCGATGCGGTGCCGATGGCGGTGTTCACGCTCCCGGGTGGTGCGGTCGTGGGACTGACCCGGGACGCGGCCGCGGCGCGCGGCATCGAGACGATCGAGGCGTCCTACTCGTTCGCGGAGGACTCGCGCGCGCAGATCCTGGGCGAGACTGCGGGCGGCATCCGCCTGTTCTTCGAGGCCGGGTCCCTGCGGCTGATCGGCGGCTGGGTCGTCGGTCTCGACGCCGAGCATCTGATCGGGGAGATCGGACTCGCGGTCGCCGGGCGACGCTCCGCCTACGAGCTGGCCGCATTCCCCGACCAGCACCCGATGGCGGCGGAGGGGATCTGCAAGGCGGCGCGCGGCCTGTTCTGAGGTGCGGCCGGTCGGGGAACGGGATGTACAGCGGGGCGGCGACGCCCCCGCGGAGCCGGTCCGGATGCGAATATTCGACGCCCTGCCACAGGTACCGGTCGCCTTCGGCTTGACGGCGCTGTTCGGCTTCGTCATCGGGCTCGAGCTGCACAGCTACCGGCGGGCCGCGGGCCGGGACCTCGGCTTCGGCACGACGCGCACGCTCACCCTGGTGGCGATCCTTGGATTCGTGCTGGCGCTGCTCGACCACGGTCTGCGCCTCTACGCGGTCGGGCTGGTGGCCGTGGCCGTGCTGGTGGCGTTGCACTATCGTGCGCGGCTGCGGGAGGGCGAGCAGAGCCTGCTGCCGGCGCTGATCGCGTTGCTCGTCTATAGCATCGGTCCGCTCGCCCTGCGCGAGCCGATGTGGCTGCTGATCCTCTACGTGGTGGTGGTGCTCCTGCTGCTCGGCGAGAAGCCCGGTATCCGGCGCTTCTCCGACGCCTTCCGCAGCAACGAGGCCACCACGCTGGTGAAGTTCCTGATCATGGCCGGCCTGATCCTGCCGGTCCTGTCGGCGCGCCAGATCGCGCCGTTCGTCACCGTGACCTATTATCAGGTGTGGCTCGCGGTGATCGTGGTCTCGGCGATCTCCTATCTGAGCTACCTCGCCCAGACCTATTTCTTCCCGACGCGGGGCGCGTTGCTCACGGGGGTGTTGGGCGGTCTCTACTCGAGCACGGCTGCCACGGTGGTCCTCGGGCGGCGCGCGCACGGCGCCGGGGAGGGCGCCCGCGTGACGGGATCGGCGATCGCGGTGGCCAGCGCGATGATGTATCTGCGCCTGTGGGTACTGATCGCCCTGCTGGGGCACCGGGTCACCGCCGAGCGCCTGGCGGTGCCGTTCGCCGTCCTGTTCCTGCTGCTGCTCGGCGTCGCGTGGTGGATCTACCAGGGTGCGTGCCGCGAGGGCACGCCAGCGCCGTCGGAGGCGCCGCGACACCCCTTGGAGTTCTCCACGGCGGTGCTCTTCGCGGGCCTGTTCGTGCTCTTCGCCGGCCTGACTCACTTCGTGGTGCGCGGCTACGGCGCGGGGGGACTGCAGGTGCTCTCCTTCGGCGTGGGGCTGACCGACATCGACCCCTTCATCCTTGCGCTCCTCGCCGGCAAGTTTCACGTCGCCGAGGCGGCCTTGGAGGCGGCGGTCCTGATCGCCGCCGGCAGCAACAATCTGCTCAAGGCCGGGTATGCGCTGGGCCTGTCGCGCAACCGCGCGGTGGCGCCCGCGGCGGCCTGGCTGGTCGGAACGTTCGTGCTTTCGCTGCTCTACGTCTATTGGGGGCTGCGGTGAGCGGGATACCCAATGTGTTGTCCGTGAACACGGGTTCGACCTCGATCAAACTCGGCCTCTACCGGTTCGGGTCCGGGGGCGAAGAATGCCGGCTGGAGGTCGTCGCCTCGGGGATCGGCGAGCCCGCCGGCGAACTGCACGTGGGGGGCGGCGGGGACAAGGAGGCGCCCGCGCCCTTTCAGGCCGCCTCGCACACCGAGGCGCTGGGCGGGGTGCTTGCGATCCTCGAGCGCCGCGGGCTCCCGGCCCCCGACGCGATCGGGCACCGGCTGGTGCACGGCGGCGCGGCGCACCGGTCCCCGGAGCGGATCACGCCGCAGCTCCTGCGCGATCTCGATGCGGTGGTGCCGCTCGCCCCGCTGCACCTGCCGCCGGCGCTGCAGGCGATCCGTGCGGCGGCGGCGCGCTTTCCGGCGCATCCGCAGGTCGCCTGTTTCGACACCGGCTTTCACCGCGGTCTCCCGGAACTGGCGCAACGGTTGCCGCTGCCGGAAGCGCTGTGGCAGGAGGGGGTGCGCCGCTACGGATTCCACGGGCTGTCCTGTGAATACGTGGTCGAGACGCTCGGCGAAAAGGCGCTGGGGCGGCTGGTCATCGCCCACCTGGGCGGCGGCGCCAGTCTCACGGCCGTGCGCGACGCTCGCGCGGTCGACACCACCATGGGCTTTACGCCGGCCGGCGGAATCATGATGGGGACGCGCAGCGGGGATCTCGATCCGGGTGTACTGCTCTATCTTCTGCGTCGCGGGCGGAGCCCGGCGGAGGTCGAGCGCCTCGTCGAACACGAGTCCGGCCTGCTCGGCGTCTCGGGCCGCAGCGCCGACATGGCCACGTTGCTGGCCGCGCGCGGCGATCCGCGCGCGGCGCTCGCCGTGGAGCTGTTCGCCTACCAGGTGCGCAAGCGGATCGGAGCCTATGCGGCGGTTCTGGGCGGCCTGGACCGGCTGGTGTTCACCGGCGGGATCGGCGAGCACGCCGCGTCGGTGAGGGCGGCGGCCTGCCGGAGCCTCGAGTTTCTCGGCGTGCGCCTGGAGACGGCGCGTAACCAGGGCGGCACGGGGCGGATCTCGACCGACGGTGCGCCGTGCGAGGTGCTCGTGATGGCGACCGACGAGGACCGCATGATCGCGCGCCACACGCACCGGCTGCTCTCCGGCGCATCGTGAGTGCCGCCGGGCGTCCGGCTCGGGGAGATGTCCAGCTTTTGTAGGTAAGGGGGGTGAAGTGGAATCGGAGACGGACGTATTGATTGTCGGCGGGGGTCCGGCGGGCATGATGGCGGGGATCACGGCGGCGCAGTCCTGGCCCGGAAAAAAGGTCACCCTGGTGCGCCCGGAGGCCGACGCGGTGGTGCCCTGCGGGATCCCGTACATCTTCGGCACGCTCGGGGGGACGGACGAGGACTTGGCGGGACGGGCCCCGTTTCTCGCGACCGGCGGGCAGCTCGTCGTGGATCACGTGGTGGCCGTCGACCGAGCGGACCGCAGCGCGGTGCTCGGGCGTACCGGGCGCGTTCGATGGGAGCGCCTGGTGCTCGCCACCGGCTCGCAGCCGGTCCTGCCGCCGATCCCGGGACGCGAGCTGTCCGGGGTGTTCGCGATCCACAAAAATTACGAGTATCTGGATCGCCTGCTCTCCGTCGATCTGCCGTCCGTCAAGACGCTGGCGGTCGTCGGCGGCGGGTTCATCGGCGTCGAGTTCGCCGAGGAGGTGCGCAAGCGCGGCATCGAGGTGCACCTCATCGAGCAGCAGCCCCATCCGCTCGCGAACTCCTTCGACCCGGAGGTCAGTCGTCAGGTGGAGGCGGTGTTGGGGCAGATCGGCGTGAAGCTGCACACCGGCACGGGCGTCGCTGCGTTCGAAGCGGGCGACGGCGGGGACCGCGTCGGCGGGGTACGCCTGAGCGATGGGACCCTGGTTCCCTGCGACGCCGCGCTCGTCGCACTCGGCGCACGGCCGAACACCCGCCTCGCCGAGGGCATGGGTCTCACCCTCTCGCGCTCGGGCGGCGTATGGGTCGACGGTTTCCAGCGCAGCCGCGAGGATCCCGCGATCTCCGCCGTCGGCGATTGTGCCCACAAGCAGGACTTCTTCACGCGCCATGCCAGTCACGCGATGCTCGCCTCGCAGGCCGCCGCCGAAGGGCGCATCGCGGGGATGAACCTCTACGGCCTGCGCCTGCTGCGCGCCAACGCGGGGACCATCGCCGTCTATGCGAGCCGGATCGCGGATCTCGCCTTCGGGGTCGCCGGGCTCACCGAGGCGACCGCCCGCGCCCTCGGTTTCTCGGTCGTCGCCGGCAGCGTGCGCCTGCCCGATCACCACCCTGCGACCATGCCCGGGACGCGCGAGATCCACTGCCGCCTGCTCTTCGACCGCGTCAGCGAGCGCCTGCTCGGCGGGCAGGTCACCGGCGGGGCGACGACGGCCGAGTTGCTGAACACCATTGCCATCGCGATCCAGTTGCGGGCGACGGCGACCGATATCGCGAGCCTGCAGTTCGGCAGTCACCCGCGCCTGACCGCGCCGGTTCACCCCGTGGTTGCCGCGACCGGAGACGCCCTGGTACGTTGGGGCGGCGCCGGGTCGGATGCGCCCGGTTCCTCGCCGCCGAGGGTTGCCGATGGATAAGAAGGGAAAGTCGCCGAAGGGCGGATCGTCGCAGGACAAGCCCCGCATCGAGATCCGGCCGCCGGAGGAGCAAAAATTCTGGCGGCGGCCGGGATTCAATCTGCTGGTCTATCTGCTGGTCTATCTGCTGCTCTTTCTGGGCCTGCTCTACTTCTGGCAGACGAAACCACCACAGCAGGCGCGCGAGACCTCCTACAGCGAGTCCCTGCAGTACGTGCGGAAGGATCAGGTGCGCACCGCGATCCTGCGGCTCCACACGCGGGAGATGCGCATCGCCGCGGTGTCGTGCGGGTGGTGGCGCAGCGCACGCCCGGCTTCGTCAGCGTGGATCTGGCCAACATCGCCAACGAGGCGGTGATCCGCGCCGTGCGCGAGGGGCACGATGAGATCGCGATGGCGGATTTCGAGGCCGCCATCGACCGCGTGATCGCCGGTGCGGAGAAGAAGCACCGCGCCCTCAACGCCGAGGAGACGCGTGGGGTGGCCTACCACGAGTCGGGGCACACGCTCGTGACGGAAGTCCGCGCCCTGGTCGAGGAGGGGCACGCACGCGCGCGGGAGATCATGGAGCAGCGCCGAGAGGCGCTGGAGGCGCTGGCAAAGGTGCGGCAGGAGAAGGAGGTGATCGACGGCGAGGAGGTCAAGCGCATCATCGGTGGGGTTACCGCCTGAACGTCGGGGCGGTGGTGGTTTTCGCACCATTTGCGGGCGTAACAGGAGGCGAAGGTTTTTGCGCGCCCGGCCTGTAACTGCGGGCACTGCATGTCGCGGCGCGATGGCGGAGTATTCCTACCCGCGTTGACCGGTGTCAACCGCATGGGCGCGGCGCGACGGTAAACTTGTAATGTAGCCGACTCCGGGTGCGAGGGCGCCGGGACGAGCGCCGGCGGTTCAAACCGGCGTGCCGGCATGCATGCCCGCGGGCGCCGGCAGGGACATCGGAACCGAACGAGGAGGTCAGTGATGACGGAAACGGGCACTGGATCCGGGCCGCTGGCGCCGGACGAACTGCGCAGGATGGACAACTACTGGCGCGCGAGTCTCTATCTGTGTGCCGCCATGCTCTATCTCAAGGCAAACCCGCTGCTCAAGGAACCGCTTAGGATCGAGCACATCAAGAAGCGGCTGCTCGGGCATTGGGGATCCGATCCCGCCCAGACCTTCGCGTGGGTACATCTGAACCGCCTTATCAAACGCGACGACCTCAATATGATCTTTGTGTCGGGGCCCGGCCATGGCGCGCCGTCCATGCTCTCGCAGGCGTATCTGGAAGGAACCTATGTGGAAGTGTATCCGGACCACGGGGGTGACGAGGAGGGGCTGCGGAGATTCCTCAAGCAGTTCTCGTTTCCAGGTGGCATCGGTAGTCACTGCACCCCGGAGACCCCTGGATCCATCCACGAGGGCGGTGAGCTCGGCTACAGCTTGTCGCACGCCTTCGGCGCGGCTTTCGACCAGCCCGATCTGGTCGTGGCGGTGGTGGTGGGGGATGGGGAGGCCGAGACCGGACCCCTGGCTACCTCCTGGCACTCTAACAAGTTTCTCAATCCCGCCCGCGACGGGGCCGTGCTGCCGATCCTCAATCTCAACGGCTATAAGATCGCCAATCCCAGCATCCTCGCGCGCATCCCGCACGAGCAGCTCGAAAGCCTGTTTCGCGGCTACGGCTACAAGCCGTACTTCGTGGAGGGGGACAATCCCGATACGATGCATCAGCGCATGGCGGCGACGCTGGATGAAGTGCTCGAGGTGATTGGCGGGATCCAGCAGCAGGCGCGCGGCACAGGGCTGCAGGGCCTGCCGCAGTGGCCGATGATCGTGCTGCGCACGCCCAAGGGCTGGACCTGCCCGAAGGAGATCGACGGTCACCGGCTGGAGGGATTCTGGCGTGCGCACCAAGTGCCGTTCGACGTCCATGACGACCCGGCGCATCTAGCATTGCTCGAGCGTTGGCTGCGCGGTTACCAACCCGAACGACTGTTCGACGCGGATGGGGCACTGATCCCGGAGTTGCGGGCACTGGCGCCGACCGGTACGCGGCGCATGAGCGCCAACCCGGTGACCAACGGTGGTCTGGTGCGTAAGGCACTGCGGCTCCCAGACTTTCGCAACTACGCCGTCGAGTTGACACAGCCAGGCCAGATACGAGTAGAAAATACGCGTGTACTCGGGCGTTTTCTGCGCGATACCATGCGCCAGAATATGAATACCTTTCGCGTATTCGGTCCGGACGAGACTGCGTCGAACCGACTCGACGATCTATACGAGGTCACGGGTAAGACATGGATGGCGGAGATTCTGCCCGAGGACGCGGACGGCGGATACCTTGCGCCCGACGGGCGCGTGATGGAGATGCTCAGCGAGCACACACTCGAGGGATGGCTGGAGGGCTATCTGCTGACCGGACGGCACGGCCTCCTGTCGTCCTACGAGGCCTTCATCCACGTCATCGACTCGATGTTCAACCAGCATGCGAAGTGGCTCGAGAAGTGTCTCGACGTTCCGTGGCGTACGCGCATATCCTCGCTCAATCTTCTGGTCACCTCGACGGTCTGGCGCCAGGACCACAACGGCTTCTCGCACCAGGATCCGGGTTTCCTCGACCTGGTGACGAACAAGAGCCACCGTGTCACGCGCATCTATCTGCCGCCGGACGCCAACTGTCTGCTGTCGGTCGGCGATCACTGCCTGCGCAGCACGAACTACGTCAACGTTATCGTCGCGGACAAGCAGCATCACCTGCAATATCTTTCGATCGACGAGGCGATCGAACACTGCACCAAGGGGGTCGGCATCTGGGACTGGGCGAGCAGCGACGCCGGCGCCGAGCCGGACGTGGTCATGGCCTGCGCTGGCGACGTGCCGACGATGGAGTCGCTGGCGGCCACGGCGCTGCTGCGCGAGCACTTCCCGGATCTCAAGGTGCGTTTCGTGAACATCGTGGACCTGTTCCGGCTGCTCCCGCAGAGTGAACACGAGCACGGGCTCTCGGATCGCGACTTCGACAGCCTGTTCACGCGCGACCGGCCGATCGTGTTCAACTTCCACGGCTATCCCTATCTGATCCACAAGCTCGCCTACCGGCGCACCAACTCCCGCAATCTGCACGTACGCGGGTACAAGGAGTACGGAAACATCAATACGCCCATGGAACTGGCCATCCGCAACCAGATCGACCGCTTCAACCTGGTGATCGACGTCATCGATCGCGTGCCCCGGCTGCAGGTGGCCGGGGCGCACGTCAAGGAGCGGATGAAGAACGAGATCATCTCGAGCATCCATTTCGCATCGCAGGAAGGTTACGACCGGCCCGAGTTCACCGATTGGGAGTGGCCTTATGAACGGTAGATGCCCGGCGCCGCGGCGGGCCGGCGGAGGGAGGGAACGGCGATGCCCATGACGCACTACGTGGCACGGTCGCTGCCGGAGGCGCTGCAGGGTCTGGCGATCCTGGCCGCGGACCTGCGCTGGAGTTGGCACCATGGCGGTGACGAACTCTGGCGCACGGTCGACCCGGATCTCTGGGCGGCCACCCGTAACCCCTGGCTGATTCTGGAGACCGTGTCGGAACGCCGTCTCGACGAACTGTCGCGGGATGCGGCCTTTCTCGAAACCCTCAACCGACAGCTCGCCGCGCGCGAGGCGCACCTGCACGCCGAGACCTGGTTCGATGGGATTCGCCCCGAGGGCTTCGCCGGGGCAGTGGCCTACTTCAGCATGGAGTTCGGTCTGAGCGAGTCGCTGCCAATCTACTCCGGCGGCCTCGGCGTGCTCGCCGGGGACCACCTCAAGACCGCCTGCGATCTGGGCGTGCCACTGTTCGGGATCGGCCTGCTCTATCAGCAGGGTTACTTTCGGCAGGCGCTGGATCCGCAGGGGGAGCAGTTGGAGTTCTTCCCGTACAACGACCCGACCATGATGCCGGTGGTGCCGCTGCGCGACGCCGACGACGAGTGGGTGCAGGTGTCGGTGGAACTGCCCGGGCGCACGCTGCGGCTGCGGGCCTGGCAGGTGAAGGTCGGGCGCCGCTGGCTGTACCTGCTCGACAGCAACGACCCGCTCAACGCCCCCGGGGATCGCGGCATCACCAGCGACCTCTACGGGGGCGGCAGCGAGCTGCGCCTGCAGCAGGAGATCGTGCTCGGGATCGGCGGCTGGCGGCTGGTGGATACGCTCGGTCTGGACTGCCCCGTCTGCCACCTCAATGAGGGTCATGCGGCGTTCGCGATCCTCGAGCGAGTGCGTACATTCATGAACCATAGTAAAGAAGTTTCGTTCGAGGCTGCTCTGAACTGTACGCGTGGTGGCAACCTGTTTACGACGCACACGCCGGTGGCGGCGGGATTCGACCGGTTCGATCCGGGGCTCTTCAGCCGGTACTTCCGTGACTATGCCGCTTCCCTGGGGGTCGGCATCGAGACCTTGCTGACCCTGGGCCGTGCCGATGCTGGGGATCGGAAAGAACCCTTCAACATGGCCTATCTGGCGGTGCATGGCAGCGCTGCGGTAAACGGCGTCAGTCGCCTGCACGGTGCCGTGAGTCGGCGCATCTTTCAGCCGCTGTTTCCTCATTGGCCTGAGGCCGAGGTTCCGGTTAGTCATGTCACCAATGGCGTGCACGTACCGTCCTGGGATTCCATGGCGGCCGATGAATTATGGACCCACGCGTGCGGGAAGTCGCGCTGGCTCGGGGCGCTGGAAACGCTTGAGACCGATCTTCGGGCGGTGCCCGATGAGACTTTGTGGGCGTTTCGAGGCGCCGCACGTCGGCGCCTCGTCGAACGCGTGCGTGTGCGCATGGCCGCAC